>JBEIFD010000233.1:0-6281 GCA_040382535.1 Merismopediaceae cyanobacterium | reverse complement strand
GTCTCAGAATCGCAATGTTCTAGAATTTATGACTGACGCGGTTAGAGCTAATCGTAAAGGAACCACTCCTCCTTCTTTGTTACCTCAGTAGCTGTTACACTTCCTCTGAACGATTACCCCAAATTTGAAGATTGCGGCCCTTTATCTGATCGCTGGACAAAGATCAGAATTGATCAATTAATTGCGAAAGAAGAAGAAGAAAAAACATTTTTTGTGTTACCTTTGGCGGCCATTATCGAAACAGGTAATCATATTACTTACGCTTTAGGAAACCGATACGTGATCGCCCAACAATTTACTGAATTAATACGAAAAGCGGCTGATACTCAAACCCCTTGGGCGGCATTTACAGAACAAGCTGAACTTTGGGAATCTGAAGGATTGAAACAACTCGCGGCAGATTGGTTAAAAACGGTAATTGAAAATTTATCTTTGGGTGATGTTTCGATTAAAAGTGTCGCAGAATATTACGCTAAAACTGGTTGTCGAGTAGAAATTTTGACAGCAGATGCAGGATTAAAAGCCTATGAACCGACTATTCCGATCGCCATTCCCAGAAGAAGACAACGTTGAGTTTTTCTGCTTTTTCGTGGACAGTATTTAATCGATTGAACAAGAGGCGATCGCGGTTTATTGGTATTCATAAAAAAAGAGAGAGAACTATCTACAAGATAATTTTCTCTCACACTTAAATTAATTCGGTAGTCGCTAATTATTCCATAGAACCACTACCCATAAAAGAATCCACATCTTTGGTAAAGCCAGCATAGGCTTCCATACCGTGTTCACCGATATCTAAACCCATTTGTTCTTCGTGTTTTGAAACTCGAATACCCAGGGTCTGTTTCAACAATAGCCACAACGCAACGCTAAAAGCGACGGTAAAAGCACCCACTGCAACAATGCCGATAAGCTGATTAATGATTTGGGTAAATCCTCCACCATAGAAAAGTCCTTTTTCCATATTAAAAAGACCCACTGCTAAGGTTCCCCAGACTCCATTGATTAAGTGGACGGAAAGCGCACCAACAGGATCATCAATTTTCAGACTGTCAAAGAAAGCAACGGCATAGACGACTAAAATACCGCCGATACTGCCAATAATAAAGGCTCCCCAGTAAGAAATGCCATCACAACCTGCGGTAACAGCAACTAGACCTGCCAAAACACCATTGATCACCATACTGAGGTCAGGTTTGCCATCTTTAAACCACGAGGTAAAGGTTGCTGTAATTCCCCCTGCGGCTCCTCCTAAACAGGTTGTTACTGCAATATAAGCACAAGCTTTATCGGCGGCTAATTGGGAACCAGGGTTAAACCCAAACCAACCGACCCACAAAATTAAACAACCCAAGGTTGCCATACTGAGATTATGGCCAGGAATGGCACCAGGACGACCTTCTACAAATTTGCCAAGACGGGGGCCAAGAATATAGGCTCCGACGAGAGCGGCCCAACCGCCGACGGAATGGACTACCGTTGAACCTGCAAAATCTTTGAACCCTAAGCCTGTTAACCATCCTGAGCTAGACCAGACCCAATGACCCGTGATGGGGTAAGCGATCGCAACGAGGACGATACTAAAAATGAGAAAATCAATCAATTTAATTCTTTCTGCAACGGCTCCAGAAACGATGGTTGCGGCTGTCCCAGCAAAAGCAACTTGAAAGAGAAAAAAGACGGGAACAGGTAAACCTTCAGGAAAAGGCTTTAATCCATAGGTTTCAGATTCTCCCGCGAGAAACCAACCGCCGAAACCAATAAATGGATTTCCCGAATTACCAAACATCAGGGAAAAACCAATCGCCCAAAAAGCCACTGTTGCTAGAGCAAAGACAATGAGGTTTTTGGTGAGAATGTTAACCGCATTTTTCTGGCGACACAGGCCTGCCTCTAGCATGGCAAAGCCCGCGTTCATGAAAATAACGAGGATTGAAGCAATGAGAATCCAGATAGTATTTAGGGTTCCTTGGAGGGTTGCCACACTGGTGTTGACGGTGTCAATCGTGATTTCAACGACTTCTTTTTCTTGGGCAACAACAGCACTATTCCAAACAACGACGATTAGGGCCGTGAGAGGAATACAAGCCCACCAGTAGGGAGAAACAAAACGGCTGATCGTACCCCAAACACTGACCCTTTCATCCACAGTGGAAAAAATTGCAATGGAGTTGGAGGAATGATTATTTAAAGAACTAACTGTCGTTGGGTTAAGAGTTTGTTTTGACATTTTCGGTATTCTGTTTAGGTTCATCCTGATTATCTTTGCGCAGTATTGATTAAAGTAAACTTATAATTATACACAGTTATAAAATGATCAATACGCATAAGTTTAATGATGATTTAATCTGTTAGGGTTTATTCTAAATTTTTCCGAGTCTCTTTCTGTAATTCTTGATACTTTTTTGAGTAAATAGGAGAATGAATCGGTTTTTATAGTTGCTTTTTTGTGAGACTGTAGAGCTAATTGGTAAATTTAAACAACTTGATGTATCGTAGAATACTAATCGTTGATCTTAAAGTCAAGACTTATTTTTAATGTGACCCAAAAGTTGATCTCGTAAATGTTGGATGCGATCGCGACATTTGGCGGCTTCTTCAAACTGTAAATTTTTGGCCGCTTCCTTCATAGTGTCTTCTAATTGCTTAATCAAATTAGGAATTTGTTCTAGGGGTAAATCATCAGCTTGCTGATAAACTTCTTCCAACTGTTGAGCATTGAGGCGACGAGAAATATCTAAAAAAGATAAAATCGCATTACTAGAACGAGATTGAATCGATTTCGGCGTAATATTATTTTTTTCATTATATTCTTGTTGAATTTTTCGTCTTCTTTCTGTCTCTTCAATGGCTCTAGCCATACTATTGGTTAAATTATCTGCATACAAAATTGCCTGACCATTAATGTGTCGTGCCGCTCTACCCATCGTTTGAATCAGCGATCGCTCTGAGCGTAAAAAACCTTCTTTATCTGCATCTAAAATAGCCACTAGAGAAACTTCAGGTAAATCCAAACCTTCTCTTAATAAATTGACCCCAATCAAAACATCAAATTCTCCATTTTTTAAAGACTGAATAATTTCAATCCGTTGAATAGATTGAATCTCTGAATGCAAATATTGAACCCGAATCGCTCTTTCTTGAAAATAATTAGTTAAATCCTCCGCCATTTTTTTCGTTAAAGTCGTAATTAAAACTCGCTCTTGACGGGGAATTCGTTCTTGTATTTCACCGTATAAATCATCCACTTGTCCCATCGTAGGACGCACAAAAATAACAGGATCGAGAATACCCGTTGGTCGAATAATTTGTTCAAATACTCGGTCTTCTGATTGCTCAATTTCCCAAACGCCAGGCGTTGCCGAAACAAAGATACATTGATTAACTTTTTCCCAAAATTCTTCTGCTTTTAACGGTCGATTATCCGCCGCACTGGGTAACCGAAAACCATGATCAATTAAAATCTTTTTCCGAGCCTGATCGCCGTTATACATACCGCGCAATTGGGGAATAGTAACATGGGACTCATCAATCACTAATAACCAATCTTCAGGAAAATAATCAATTAAACATTCGGGCGGTTCCCCTGCATTTCTTCCTGCTAAAAAACGAGAATAATTTTCTACGCCATTACAATAGCCGACTTCTTGTAACATTTCTAGATCGTAACGAGTGCGTTGACTTAATCGTTGAGCTTCTAAGACTTGATTGTTTTTTTCTAACAGTGCAACCTGTCCTTCTAATTCCGCTTTAATCGATAAACAAGCTGATTCTAGAGTTTCTTCGGGGGTGACAAAGTGGCGAGCGGGATAAATATTTAAAGCCTCTAATTGATTTAAAATTTCTCCCGTAACGGGATCAAGAAAACGAATGGCTTCAATTTCATCCCCAAAAAATTCAACTCGAATAATACGATCTTCATAAGCAGGAACAATTTCTAAAACATCCCCTTTTAACCGAAATTTTCCCCGTTGTAATTCCACATCATTCCGTTCGTATTGAACATTGACTAAACTCCGAATTAATTGCCTGGGATCAACTTCTTTTCCGACTGCTAACGGAACAGCCGCTTTGAGATATTCGGCGGGCATTCCCAATCCATAAATACAACTAATCGAGGCAACCACAATCACATCTTTTCTTTCAAACAAAGAACGGGTTGCAGAGTGCCTAAGCATATCAATTTCATCATTGATTGCCGCCGTTTTTTCAATGTAGGTATCGGTGACGGGAATGTAGGCTTCGGGCTGATAATAGTCGTAATAACTGACAAAATATTCCACCGCATTATCAGGAAAAAATTGACGAAATTCATTGCACAATTGGGCCGCGAGGGTTTTATTGTGAGCCAATACCAAGGTCGGACGGCCTATTGTTTCAATCACCGAGGCTATCGTGAAGGTTTTGCCCGTTCCCGTCGCCCCCAATAAGGTTTGTAACCCATTTCCCTGGTGTAAAGATTGGAGTAATCCCGCGATCGCGTTTGGCTGATCCCCAGTGGGTTTGAAGGGAGCATCGAGATGAAAAAGGCTATCGGTCATTACAAAAATTGCCTATAGTCTGGGATAATTAAGGATATTATAAATCCCTATCTTTGAAGACCCAAGGATAGGTGTATCTTTAATCATAGAAGCAATTCTTAAAAATTAGCTTAAAATCGGCCATTCCATGCGCCCCTAAAAGACTTCATTTACGGTATTAAAACAAGGAGAATGACACAATGACAGTGGAAAACACCGCCCCCGCAACGACTGAAAGCGAATCCGCCAAGGAATCCACGAAAACCCCTACCAGAGGCAGAAAGCCCAAGGAAGACTCAGAAGTAACTGCGTTATCCGTCGCTCAGTCGGGGGGGTTACATTTAATGAAGTCTCCTACTGGATTACCAGGCAACCGTCCCGTCGAAGCAAGCCATTTACATATTATTGGAACCTATAGTGCGGTCGGTGGCTCTCGTCCTATCACCACTAATGGCATCGAAGTGAGCAGTACGATGACAATTTCTGGGAATCGTCCTATTGCGGTTAGTCATTTGGCGATCAGTGAAATGTATTCGGTCATGGGGAATCGTCCCGTTGCCTCTAATGAAATTGACGATCCTACGGCTTTGATGGGATTTTTAGACTAGGATTACTCAATTTAAAACAAAATTTGCCACTCCGATTCAGGTGATACTCTAGATTTGTGGATGAAAAACGTCTCGATGGATTAATTAACTACAATCGAGAAAGTCGATTCGCTGCTCTGGAGTATTACCAATTTTTACTTTTAATGATGGTTTTTAGGAGATTTTTGTAGTTTCTTTTTTGGAAGATTTTAGTTTGCGTTTGAGGATTTTTCCTACAAGGCTATAATACTGATGTCAGGTTCAAGGAAACACCAGATGAAACGAGATGAAGTTCTGGCAATTCTAGCGGCACACCGAGAACCCTTGCAAAGACTGGGAGTAAAATCTCTTATTTTATTTGGTTCAGTGGCACGGGATGAAGCACGTCCCGATAGTGATGTCGATTTGTTAGTGGAGTTTAATCAATCTGTGGGACTGTTTGAGTTTATAGAACTGCGGCTTTATTTAGAAGATACCCTGGGATGTTGTGTCGATTTGGGAACTCAGGATGCTTTGAGAGAACATCTGCGAGAGCCTGTACTAAAGGATGTGATTCATGCCTTCTAGAAATTGGCGGCTTCGCCTTCAGGATATTTCAGAATCAATTGATGAAATTTTAGAACTTACAGCAGGCATAGAGTTTGAGGATTTCACTACGAATAGAATAATTGTTAAGGCTGTCCTGTACGATTTGGGTATTATTGGTGAGGCGGCTAGAAACATACCCAGTAATGTACAGTCACGTTACCCACAAATCCCTTGGCGTTTGCTGGGAGATATGAGAAATGTTATTTTTCACGAATACTTTCAGGTGGAATTGAAGATAGTTTGGATTGCTATTCAAAATAATCTTCCTTTGCTGAGTTTGCAACTACAGGAAGTGTTAGAGAGCGAAGCAGAGACAGAATAGTTGTTTGATAAGTCAAAGGAAAAAAACTCTTAATTGAATGAGTGAAAAGGCGATCGCGACAAACCTTTACTTTTTTTGAAATACAAACTCCCAAAAATACTTAACCATTCACTAAGGCAAATTTGGAGATTCATTATTCTATGTTAAAGTAAGTCAAATGCTGGTCTTTTTTTTAATGATTACTAATAGTATTATTTGCAATTATTCTAACTCAGTCAACGTTATAAAACCTATTTTAAAATGGGCTGGTGGCAAAGGTCAACT
>JBEIFD010000232.1:0-6285 GCA_040382535.1 Merismopediaceae cyanobacterium | reverse complement strand
TAATTGGTTCCAACATTGTGGTCTCTACTTTGAGCCTTTGAGATAGCTTTTTCGTAGTGCGTTTGATCGGAAATTGCTGTAAATCAGAAATGGAGACAAAACTGGCTCAACATCGCGCCCATGATGATGCGATCGCGGTTCAGGGCGCACTGACTCCAGCCCAGGGATTGGATGAAGAAATGTAAATATCTAGAGCAAGATTCCCTCATGAATATTGTCCCAAGTCAAATCCATGTGTTAGCATGAAGACTGAGAAATAAAAGAACGGTGACAAGATTTGTGTTCAGATACGTTTATTGTATTGACAGGCTTCTCCCGAAATCTAAACTCTCTCCAAGCTGACGATTAAGGAGAAAAACCCATGTCAATTTTTGTTGGAAATCTTTCCTATGAAGTAGGTGAACCCGACCTCACAGAGGTTTTCGCTGAATACGGAAAAGTAAAACGAGTCTATTTTCCCACCGACCGGGAAACAGGCAAAAAACGTGGTTTTGCATTTGTTGAAATGGAAACTGCGGCTGAAGAAGACAAGGCTATCGAAACCCTCGATGGTGCTGAATGGATGGGCCGTGAAATGAAAGTTAACAAAGCCAAAGAACGTGAACAGCGTCCCTCTGGTGGCGGTGGCTACGGTGGTGGTCGCAGCGGCGGTGGCGGCGGTGGACGTAACCGTTACTAAGATAGTTCATGTTTAGGGGTTGTTAATCTTAGTTGATAACAATCACTATTCCTGTAATTCTTTTCGTTGAGTCGCCTTGTTGTACTAATTTCAGTTAGTAACCCTAACAAGACGACAGCCCAATTTTTTATTAGTTCATTCAAATAATTTTTTCCGTTCTTTCTCTATTGAGATTAGGAGCGGTTTTTTTATGATTATCATGGGCGATACACATTAAAGAATCAACAAGCAGACTATGACTCGGATTGCCATTATGGGAGCGGGGGTCGTGGGGGCCGCGATCGCCTATGAACTTAGTTTAATCCCAGGACTAGATATTATTTTACTAGATGAACAAGAACCGAGTTCGGGTTCAACGGGGGGAGCTTTAGGCGTATTAGCGGGGGTTATCCATAGAAAGGGCTGGACGTTACGCAAAGCCAGTTTAGAACGCTACGAAACCCTCATTCCTGAGCTAGAATCTCGCACGGGTCAGGCGATTCCCTATAATCGTCAAGGAATTTTATTATTACAATCGACACAAACAAAAGAAGAACTCAAAAAGTGGAATAAATTACAAAGGGATCGCCAAGATCAGGGTTATCGATTAGAGAGATGGAAGTTAGAACAATTAAGGGAAAAATGTCCTGATCTTGTCCTAGAAAACGTCATTTCAGCTATTTATTCTCCCCAGGATCGACAAGTTCATCCCCGTATTTTAACGGAATCCCTCATCAAAGTTGCCCGTTTAAATGGAGTTGAATGTCAATTTGGGGTAAAGGTGGAGTTATTAACGCCTCAAGTTTTTACCAATGGGGAAAAGGACAAAATTCATTTGCATCAGATTCAAACTTCCCAGGGAACTATTTCGGTGGATCAAGTCGTAATTAGTGCAGGAATTGGTTCTAGGCAAATCACCCAATCTTTGGGGCAACCGCTCGATATTCGCCCTGTTTTGGGGCAGGCATTGCATCTTAAACTTAGTCAACCTTTAAAAAATCTTGAGTTTCACCCCATTATTACGAGTCAGGATATTCACATTGTTCCCTTGGCTTTCGGAGAATACTGGATTGGGGCGACGATTGAATTTCCCTCTGAAAAGGGTGAAGTTTATGCTAATGCGAGTTTACTGGAAACGCTTCTTGAGCAAGCGATCGCGGTTTTTCCTGTCCTCGGTGAAGCTCAAATTCTTAGTTCCTGGTCTGCCCAACGCCCCCGCCCTGAAGCGGAACTCGCCCCTGTTATTCGGGAACTGGAGGGTTATGACAATGTTTTATTAGCAACGGGTCACTATCGGAATGGGGTTTTATTGGCTCCTGCAACGGCTTTGGTGATTAGGGATAAAGTGCTTTCTCTTCTGGGTTGAAAATTTGGAAGGGAGGAAAATAACGCGATCGCTTTCAGGAGCAAAGTAAAGTTTAATCAATTGGCATTATTTGAGTTACCGAGTGCTGGCGTGAAGAATAGTAAAACCAACAATTTCATTTTGTTCACCGTAGCGAATTACAATGTCATTATCAGTTAATTCTGTGTCATCGCTAGAGTAAGGGGGATTATAAAAGTCAATGTAGAGAACATCAGCTTCATAGTCATAAACCATTTGAAAAGCTCTTTTCGGAAGAGTTTTAAGAACAGGAATCAGTTTTAGATAATCTAGGGTTTCTTGAGCTAGGGCCATAATTGAGTTCTCCTGGTTAATGAATTGAGCCGACGAGTGGGAAAAGCGGTAATTACGAAACCATCATTGTTTGAGGTTTCTTTATAAACTACGACTAAAATTCTGCCTATTTCCAAGGTACGAATTGCCATTAACGCTCCTTCATTACCATCTAAAATGATTTCTGGTTCAGTAATAGTTGCCAATACAAGAGATTGTTGATCCGCAAGGGCAGAATGGCGAGCTATGATATGTTTCCATCTTTCTTCGGGAAGGCGGATAATTACACCGCTTTTAGAGATCGCGGTCAAGATCATTGTTTTTGTTAGTATTCTAATTTAAAATCGTTGATATACCTACTGACTAAAGTAATCTAGTAACGCAACTTTTGACATTTTGGTGTAACCTGCCACACCTCTTTCTTTGGCAATCTTCCTAAGTTCTGTTACTTTTAAGGCTTTCAACTCATCAATAGGAGGTAATGGTGGTGGCGGAGGAGGGGGCAATGGAGTTAAATAAAAGGCTGTTTTAAAAGTATCTAACTTTTTGCCTTTTGTAATTCCACATTTTAAACTAATTACAGAATCAAAATTATTCCAATACTCCCTAGAAGCTTGTTCTAACTTCTCTGTAGCGGATAATAAATTAACCGTTTTTAACGGGCTACCTGGTTGATTAATTAAATATTGCAGAGTCGCTTTGATTTCATCTCTTGAAGCATTAGATAAATTCACTTTAGGGGTTATTTCTTTCGCTAATACTTTAATTGTTTCTTCTGCTTCGGGAGTCGGTTCAATGACAATGCACCAAACTTTTTCAAGTCCTGCGGCTTCAGCAACGGTATGAATAAAATTGCTTCCAACAACTTGATATTGGTCTTCTCCAGTTTCTTTAATCATTAAAGGAATCCAGTTTCGCCCACCATTTTTAGCTAAAATTTTGGCAGTCGCATTAACCAGAAATTCGGATTCATTGCTATCTTCATTAGGGACAATATTTTCAAGATAAAAATATTTTAATTGTCCGACATCACTAAAATCACTCATTATATAAAATACTCCTGTGCTAATTGGGCATAATATTCAAAGGCTGTTTTATGGGAATAGGTCGCAGGTTTTTGAGAAAACGCATACTTGGCAATTATTTCATATTCTGGCAAGCAAAATATATCATCAATCTTAGGAAAATATGGTGCAAGATCGCTCTTTGATCCAGATTTATTGACGCTCTGTTTGACGATCTGTTTAAGCCTATTTTGTAGTTCTAGTTTTTTAGCATCACTTACTCCATTCATTTTTCCTCCATTGAAAAAAATAGGAAGGGCAATTGGCCCGAAATCATAAAGCTCATCACGAGTTTGACGTTCTTTTTGAACTTCAGGAATAAATTGCGTGATCGCAATAGCGGCATTTTCTAGGGAATAGATATTATTATGCTTAGTTGGAATCAAAACAACATCGGCTGTATAGACAGCACTTTCGCTAAAAAAGTTCCAATTGGGTGGTGTGTCAATGAGGATATAGTCATAATCATTTTTTAAAGAAATTAATGACTTATCCATACTTCTAGGACTAAATTTAGTACTAAAGGTTGAAATACTCTGAAAACCTGGACTTGCAGGGATAATATCAAAGCCTCTAATTTCTTTTTTTCTTTTAATAATAATTTCAGTTCTGTATTCACCAATGGCATTAGTAATTGGTATAGTTTTCGGCTTATCTAAAGCATCATACAAGGTGTTTTTAGGTTTAGTACTGTGGATACCGTTTATGTTTATCGAATGAGTTAGATCCATTTGATGAGGATCAAAATCAATAACTAAAACCTTCTTATGTGCAAGGGATAAAACACTGGCTAAATTGATAGTTGTTGTCGTTTTTCCTACACCGCCTTTATTATTGTAAACCGCTACGGTTAAAGCTTTGGGATAATTATTAATCCAATTCTTGACTTGATCGGCAATTTCTATAACATTATCTGAATTGATTTCTACACATGGCATAACAGGATGAATCGCTTTACCATGTTTCCTAAATACCTGTATATGATTTCCATTGGTAATAATTCCCCATTTCACACTTTTACGACAATTAGGATCTTTAAAATATCCTGTAAGCTGTCGAACTGTATTTTTATAAGAAGCACTTCCAGGTGATAGACTGACGGGCCTACCCTTTGCCTCTAAAATAACTTCGGGTAAACTGCTACCAGGATCTGTTGCTGCCATCTCAACAAATGATGATTTATCGTAAGGGAGACTTTTCCGAAGTGCATAATCAACATTTCTTTTCAGAGGATCTGGTTTTGTTAAAAAACTTGATACCCTATCAGTTAGAGGATTAAAGCCCAAGTATTCTAAGAAATGCGTGATAAAGTTAGCACAGACCATTGGCTCATCTGCACTGATTGGCAATTGTTTTAATAATTCAGCAAGATCAGGAGGTGTGTGAGATGAAGACATATTTTCATATAATGGAAACAAAAATATTCTAAATGATATGCAAGCATTTTTGCAACATTGATTAAATTATCGTAACAAAGCGCGATCTCGTTGTCAGTGCGATCGCCGTAGTGGGTTATTTAAAGCACCTTTTATGTTTATGAATATGAATATGATACTTATGGAGATGATTCGTTGTGTTGCATTAACACATCCTACAACAAAGCTCTTGTAGGTGGAAGATTGACAGTCGATCAAGTATTCAGTTATGTTTTAGATATTTAGACCAAAACCTTTAGAATGCCCACGCTGTTGACCGTTGGCCCATATCGATTCTTTTGCTATGCAGGCGATCGCAACGAACCACCTCATATTCATGTTGAACGAGATCGAGAGGTCGCTAAATTCTGGCTTCAGCCAGTTCGCCTTCAAACTAATCAAGGATTTAGCCGTACCGAAATTAACCGCATTCAAAAACTTGTTCAAGAAAACCAAGAACAATTACTAACAGGCTGGAATGACTTCTTTAACGACTGAAATATTTGAAACATTAGCTATTCAAACGTTGGACATCACAGATGACACGCTCAGCGTAGATTTATCTGATGGGCGTACCATCTCTGTTCCCCTGGCATGGTATCCTCGGCTTCTGCATGGCTCAACTGAAGAGCGCAATGACTATCGTTTTATCGCTGGTAGCAGTGGAATCCATTGGACTCAACTAGATGAAGATATTAGTATTAAAAACTTAATTCTTGGTGAACCATCAGGGGAAAGTCAAAAATCATTTCAGCGTTGGTTAAATGATCGACTAGCGACTGTCTAACAAATTGTTGTGGAATTCCGAGGAGTTATTAGCGATCGCCATCTATTTCCATATCCAGAAGACTCGCGATCGCCAATTATCAGCATTAGTCTAATTAATATCTTGCTCAAATTGTCGTAATGCCACACTAGAACCCTGATACCAAGCTAATTCCACATATTTTGGCAAAATTGACCTAACATCCCATGAATTCAACAAAAGACTGTGAGAACTTTCCTGATAATCCCCATCAACAAAAAGATAAATCGTCAAAGTGCCAGGTCGATAAATCCATAACTCAGGCATTGCCAAGGGTCGATAGGCTTCTAAATTCGTAACAGATGTTAAATCCACTTCTATCGCCAAATCGGGGGGTGGATCAATGGTTAAATCAATCCGATTTTTTCCTAAAATAGCCTGACGGTTCTCCACATAAAAACAGGTATCAGGCTCTACTCCCGCTTCCTTAAACCGTTTAAAGGTAATCGGGTCAAAACAGTGCCAATCTCGTCCTTGAAAGCGTAATAAACATTTAACTAAATCTCTGAGAGCATCAATACGGTTTCCATGACTAGCAAGGGGCGACATAAGGCGAATTTCTTGGTTTTGGGCGTTGAAGTAGAGCTTGGGTAGATTTTTGTCTTGACGAAGGGCTAAAAGGTGTTCATAATCCTCCCAGGTTTGATTGCGGAGAATGACTTCACTCCCTGGCGTTAAACTTAGGG
>JBEIFD010000231.1:0-6289 GCA_040382535.1 Merismopediaceae cyanobacterium | reverse complement strand
GCCCTGTTGATTTTGATAGCTGGGAGCATCTTCTCTCTTTCATACTCAATGGTCTCGAACTTCATTTTACCCATAATTCCCCCTGATTTTCCATAATGAGAATTGCTGATGAACCCCAAATTAGGTTAGGATACAAAGAGTGATTCGGAGTTAATGTAGGATTCGACAATGGTAGAACGTCCCATCAAAAAGTCTGAGCGTCAAGCTAATCCAGATGCCAGCAACAGTTCATCTCCTCCACCTTCTAGAGATGAACGCAAAGATCCTAGAGATGAGCGTCAAGATCGTTCTACTCGTGTAAAAGGTAAAGGTAAGGGAAAACGCGGCTCCCGCGAGGAAGAACCCAAGCAAGCGGTAAACCCAGCTTTTGCCCGACCTCCCAAACCCAGTAAAGCCAAACCTCCTGTTATCGAAGAAGTTGCACCAGAAGACAGTTCAACGGAAGAAACGACGGGAGAAGTCTCCGAGGAAAAGACGGAAGCAGTAACAGAATAGATTCTAATTATTTATTGCTTTTAGGGAATAAAGGTGTTGATCGTACTTTTGTGCGATCGCCTATTTCCTAAGTTTATTTCATCTAATGTGAGTAGGTAAATTAATGAATTTAACGCCTACTTTTTGCTTATTAACGATTACGAATAGAAAATTTAAGCAATATTTCTAGAATTGTCCTAGAGTCGATTATAATTCATAGGTTATTACCAATCTCTCCTTAATTTCAAATAATGTCCTTGCTAATCCAACCGCCCGAAATCCCTACCTGTGCGTGGAAACGTCCCATTGGTAAAGGCTGGGACAAACTCTACACCGTCCGTTATGCCAGTAATTTAGATGACGGCCCCTGGCATGGGATGCCCCTGGGTGGATTTGGAGCAGGTTGCATTGGGCGATCGCCGAAGGGAGATTTTAACCTATGGCACTTAGACGGAGGAGAACACGTTTTTCGCAGTTTACCCGCCTGCCAATTCAGTATTTATGAACACGCCGAAGGAGAAGCGGCCCAAGCCTACGCCCTCAGCACGGTCGCTCCCGAAGACGGCAGTTTATCCCGTTGGAACTGGTATCCCAAGGAAAAAGGAACCTATTCTGCCCTTTATCCCCGTAGTTGGTACGAATATCAAGGGGTATTTAAAAGCGATATCGTTTGTGAACAATTTTCACCCATTTGGGCAGGAAATTATCAAGAAACCAGCTATCCCGTCGCCATTTTTGATTGGACGGTACATAATCCCACTGATAAGGTAATTACCCTCAGTATTCTCCTAACTTGGCAAAATACGGTCGGTTGGTTTACCAATGCCATTAAATCGCCGACGGTTAAAGTACGCGATGATGGTAGCCCCGTCTATGAATATCAACCCCGTTGGGGCGACAGTACGGGCAACTTTAATCAATGGATCGAAGATAATTATCGCGTCGGTTGTTTGCTCAATCGCATTCAGTTGCGCGATGAAATCCAGGAAGGGGAAGGGCAAATTTGTTTTGCCAGTGTCACCAATCCCAGCCTAGAAGTTTTTCACCATAGTCGTTGGAATCCGAGTGGTGACGGTTCAGATATTTGGGACTATTTTGCAGGAAATGGCTCCTTGCCCGATTATCAAAATGAAACCCCCGCCGATCCTGGGGAACAAATTGGAGCCGCTATGGCCATTCGTTTTACCGTTCGACCTGGTAAAACTCGGCGTATTCCCTTCATTTTGTCGTGGGATTTCCCCGTTACAGAATTTGCGGAAGGCATTAATTATTATCGGAGTTATACTGACTTTTTTGGACGGAATGGACAAAATGCCTGGTCAGTCATTCGCACGACTTTAAAACATAGTGATACCTGGAAAGAAAACATCCAAACTTGGCAAAATCCCATTCTAAAAAATCCTGAACTTCCTAACTGGTTCAAGATGTCTTTGTTTAATGAATTATATTTATTAACCCAGGGTGCAACCCTCTGGACAGCCGCTACTGAAAATGATCCCGTTGGACAGTTTGGGGTATCAGAATGTCTGGATTATCGCTGGTATGAAAGTTTAGATGTCAGGCTCTATGGATCATTCGGATTAATGATGCTTTGGCCCCGTTTAGATAAGGCTATTTTAGAAGCCTTTGCCAGAGCGATTCCTAGCTACGATAATACCCCTAGAATTATTGGTTATAATCAAGCTTCAGCCATTCGTAAAGCCAAGGGTGCAACGCCCCACGATTTAGGTGCGCCCAATGAACATCCCTGGGAAAAAACCAACTATACCAGTTATCAAGATTGTAATCTTTGGAAGGATTTGGGCAGTGATTTTGTCCTTCAGGTTTATCGAGATTTCCTGTTAACGGGGGGTGAAGATCATAACTTCCTTTGGGAATGTTGGCACGCGGTGACAGAAACCCTCGCCTACCTCAAGGAATTTGATTTAGATAACGATGGTATTCCCGAAAATTCAGGCGCGCCTGATCAGACTTTTGATGATTGGCAGTTATTGGGTATTAGTGCTTATTGTGGTGGGCTTTGGATTGCGGCCCTCGAAGCGGCGATCGCGATCGGTGAAATATTATTAGAACATCCCACCATTCAACCCGAATTAATACCCGAAAATTATCCTGAATCCGTTGAAAATTTTGTCCAAATCTATCGAGACTGGTTAGCTCAATCCCGTGCCATTTATCACGATACGTTATGGAATGGAGAATTTTATAAACTGGATAGCAAAAGTGGTTCCGATGTGGTGATGGCCGATCAGCTTTGTGGTCAGTTCTATGCCCGTTTGTTGGGTTTACCTGATGTGGTAGAAAATCAATACGCAGAGAAAGCACTCACGAAAGTTTATGAGACTTGTTTTCTCAAATTTGCTGATGGAAAAATTGGTGCGGCCAATGGTTTAAAATCCGACGGAACACCCGAAAATCCCGATGCAACCCATCCCTTAGAAGTGTGGACAGGAATTAACTTTGGTTTAGCATCATTCTTGTTACAAATGGGAAGGTCAGAAGAGGCTTTTCTGTTAACGGAAAAAGTGGTTAATCAAATCTATGAAAATGGGCTACAATTCCGCACTCCAGAGGCGATCACCGCAGTCGGAACCTTCCGAGCTAGTCATTATCTGCGAGCAATGGCAATTTGGGGGATTTATGGTGTGTTAACAGACTTTAAAATTTCCGAAGGTTAAAAAATGCGATCGATAACACAATGAACTTACCACCTCTTAACAGTGATACCATTTGGGCAATTCTCAACGAAGAATTGAGTGATGAAACGGTTAATCATTTGGTCGCCTATTATTTGGGCTACCGTTATGATCCAGCTAACCAAACCTGGGATAATCAACAAGTTTCTGAAGATTGGCGCAAGGATTATCCCGATCCACCAAATTTTATCGAAAATCGTCCCCCCACTGTTAAATTAACTCGTTCAATTCCCCCAGAAAACAAACAATTACTCAAGGAAAAATTAGGATTTAAAGGCTATAAAATTGGAGAATTTGGCCCCCGACAAACCCGTAGAGCAACCGCCGCGAATTGGTTATTAAGTTTCCTACAGACCAATCCAAGCTGATGATTTTCAATCTATTTTGTAAAGCCCTAAAAATAAAAAAAGTAGGAAGACCTATCGTTGTTTAAGGAACTTCAGCTACTTTTTTAAAATTAGTCCAAATTGATGTATTATTTTTGAAAAATTTTAGTCTTTTACTCAATTCAGCAAGATGACTCCAGAAAAGCTGAAATAAATTGTAAATTTTCCGTAAATCGCGTATCAGATTTATTAAAAAGATTAAAATGTGTAAAATTTATTTTTATACAACAGAATCGCTTGAGTTGTCAGCAAGTCTATCTACAAAAACTAGATTTTGCTAAAGAAGATTGGATCAACAGACCATTGCAACACATTCCTAGTCATTATCCCAACATTCAGAGGACATTAAATCCCCAATTTGATCGCGGAGTAAAAAATCACTACGCTCTAGTTCACATTCCACATAAACCCATTCGCGGGCAGGAATGTATTGACAAAGGACATAAATCGGTTGTTGGCGACTGACTGTACCAGTTTCCACTAATTGACGGACTTCATCTTTGATCATCCCTAAAGAGTAACCAAAGGAAGAAGGAATGGCGGGGAGAGTAGCAATACTCATAGATAAATACCTAAGCAACTAATAAAGCTTACTGACTAATATACTCTAACTTGCCATAAAGGAAAAGAGGAAACTCGCTGTATTTTAAATTACATTTTTTGAGGATTCTCTTAGTCCTTACCAGATAAGACTTTATTAGAGTGTTAAAAATCATTACAATGGCTGGAGTGCTTGTAGGTCAAGAATTACTGACATTTTCTGGAGAGAATCCAAGGATCTTTTTTTGAAAAATGTCTAGAAAATTGAAAAATCTAAGGGTTAGTTTTTGCCCAGAGAGCTAGTCCTCCTCCTTTTCCTCTAGCCGCCAAGATTTGGGAATTAATAACGAAATAGGCAAAAAAGGCTTGTTGGGCAATCCGTTTTTGGTAAAAGTTTTCTTCGCTGACTTTTCCGCCTCGGATATAGCCGTCATAAAGGGAAATTCCCAGGATTTGGACACGCATTTGGGTGAAGTCGAAGGCCAACAAATTCTTTTTGGTTAAAAATTTAGCTGGCCCCTTAACGGATAGACCTACCGTTCCCACCTGCACGATGTTTTCAATTTCACCCTGATCTTGAGTGGTTTCTTGAAAACGAATTTCAATTTTAATCCCAGGAAAAAGATATTTTCCCGCTCCTAAGACGATGCCTGCGCGATTTCTGGCTTTTTTTGTTCCTGTAATAAAACAGAGTCGCCAATTTCCCACCAGATCCCGAAAGCAATGGGATGATTTTTGATAACGTGCTTCTTTTTCGAGATCCAGTAGGGCCGTCACCAGTTCATCTCCAGGCGGTTTACTGACTCCTCGTTGCAAAATGGCCTGGGCGGCTTGTTCCAATAGGGCGAGTGATGGGTTCATAGGATTTAGGTTAGAGCGGCGATCGAAACTTTGGCGGCGATTTGTTGGGCGATCACGGTTAATGATTTAGCCGATGCAGATTCAGGATCAGCGACCACGATGGGAATGCCTTTATCACCCCCTTCTCGGAGGGAAATTTCGAGGGGAACACAGCCCAAGAGGGGAATATTGAGTTCTTTGGCGGTTTTTTCTCCTCCTCCCGAACCGAATAAGTCATAACTGCGATCGGGCTGATCGGGTGGAATAAAGTAACTCATATTTTCCACAATTCCCAGAACCTTAATCCCCATTTGTTGGAACATTTTTAGGCCGCGACGGGCATCTAGCAGGGAAACTGTCTGGGGAGTGGTGACAATGACGGCTCCTGCCATTGGGACAGCTTGGGAAAGGGTTAATTGAGCATCTCCTGTTCCAGGGGGCATATCCACAATGAGATAATCCAACTCTCCCCAGGCGACTTGATAGAGAAATTGACGAATAATGCCATTGAGCATCGGGCCACGCCAGATTACGGGTTGGTCGGGATCGATTAGAAATCCCATCGATACCATCTTAATTCCATGATTAAAAACGGGTTCTAGGATATCTCCTGCCGCACTCTGCTGAACTTTTACCTGGGCTTCACTCAATCCCAACATGGTGGGAGCATTAGGCCCATAGATATCGGCATCCAATAGGCCAACTTTCGCGCCTGTTTTTGCTAAGGCAACGGCCACATTGACGGCAACGGTACTTTTGCCCACACCACCCTTACCGCTAGAAATGGCGACAATATTTTTAACATTGGTGATGGATTGGCGATCGGGCAGGGATTTTTGTTGAGGCGTTTCTGCGGTTACATCTACCGTTACACTGGCGACTCCTGGTAACGTTTTGACGGCTTTTTGGCAATCTTCAACGATAAATTCCTTGAGAGGACAGGCGGGGGTAGTTAAAACCAGGGTAAAGCTCACGTTGCCGTCGTCAATTTTGACATTGCGAATCATGTTGAGTTCAACGAGGCTTTTTTGCAATTCGGGATCTTGTACGGGGCGCAGGATTTCTAGGACGGCTTGGGGATCTAGGGTCATAACTTTTGTTTTTTTGTTTTTTTCTTACCCTACAGCGTTTCTCACTCCTTGGGCTTGATTGATTCATTGAAAATTCTTACCCTATCTATTTTAGATCTCGATTGTCTGTTCTCTGCATTTATTCAGCAATTCTAAATTTAGCGTTAGGTAAGGGTTGTAGAAAAAAGGATAATGGGAAAGGAGAACAAAATTGAAAACAGGAGGCAAAAAAGATGCAAGGGATAATTAGTATGGGTGGAGTTATAGCTTACTTGTTAGCAGG
>JBEIFD010000230.1:0-6296 GCA_040382535.1 Merismopediaceae cyanobacterium | reverse complement strand
TGTTGTAGCAGTGCCAAAACCGAATCCCGATAGTGCAACATGGAGGCATTGACCCGTACTGCCATTTTTGCCCAACATAGCAGAGATTCCGCCTGAAAACCTCTATCCAGATCATCTAAATTTTCTAAATCGGATTTTTGCAGAAGACGAATATTTAATTCCGTTAAACGATGGCCAGAAGTCAACAGAGAAGGAATCGAAGTAGAACCATTACCGACCTGGTTGAAGCTATAACCCGCAACCCAGATATGACGGGGAATATTGGCGCGAATTCGTCCTAACGCCTGACAAATCGAAGTCGCTGTTTGAATGCCCTGGGCAATACACCAAACCGAAGTGAAATGATCCTTGATGTCAATACTCACCCCCGTTTCAATGGAAGGACTTGCCAGCACCACATCATAATTCGCTAAAACCTGATCCAAATTTGCCATGCAACCATAGGCCGCGTGACTCGGTTCGGCGAGAGATTCGGCATCAATTCGTAAAATTTTGCGATCGGGAAATTGATTTTTCAGATAGGACTCTAGGTTCAAAGTTCCCCAGGAACTACTGATTTTTTGAGCCGATAAACAAACAAAGGGTTTGCCGCCTTCTTTAATATGTTTGACCAGATTTTTAACTAACCGTTTTGGGTCATTTTCAGGGTAATGATAAACCGTCCAAGCTTCTTTTTCCTGCGGTTTCCATTGATTTTGAATAATAAAAGGATTAAGGGGAATTCCCGATAGGGCCATTAAATAATCCAGGGAAATATCGCTTAAGTCGGCATCGGCAACAACGACCCGACCACCGCCACTGATGACATTTTGTAACAGAGATTTTAAGGATTTAAGAATCGAAACCCTTTGATGACGGCAAGTATCGGAATTTAAGGTATGCCAGAGAACCTGCTCCACTTCATCAATAATGACGAGACTTTCTGACCATTGTTCGGGATTAAATTTAGCTTGGGAATTGGGATGCAAGGAATCAACACATAATCCATAACCCAACACTTGTCCCAGGGGATGCTCGCGAACTTCGGTAATGTAGGGTAAACCAAAGCGCAAACACAGTTCTTCGACTAATCTGACCCGATGACCAATCACTAGCACGGGTTGATGTTTAGCCAAGGCTTGGGCGACTAGGGTTTGGATAAACTGGGTTTTGCCTGTTCCCTTAGCGGATTTGATGCCGACGAGTTGGGCGTTTTCGGCAATTTCTAAATTTGGGAGATAACGGGCATGGACTTCTAGATCGGCGGGATAGGTAAGTTGGCTTAAACCCTGGGCTTTCCAAATATCAAAGGGCAGAGCGGTTTGATAGGCTTCGGTAAAGAATTCTTGGCCTTTTTCGGCAATAAAATCATCTACGCCTTTGCCGAATTGATTGTCCCAGGTAATGATTTTGACTTTACAATCTGCTTTCTGAAAAAGATAACCCAAGCGTTTAATGGCACTATTGACCGATTCAACGGCTTTCGGTTTGCTGTCCTGGTCAAAGGCAATATAGATTTCCCGTTGGGGTTGGGCCAATTTTTTGAGGGGCGGAATTAAATGGGAATGGCCAATGCGTTTCCCTGTTTCGTCTTTCGGGGTTCGATAACCGTTGTGGACTCCTGGTAAGGCGATCGCGGCATACCCAGCAGACAATAAGGCTCCAGCTTTTTTCGCTCCTTCCGTAATACATAAAGGCACTTGGGGATGATTCATCAACCATTGCCAAAATCCTAAATCAGGCTGGTCTGGATCAATCTGGGCTTCGGCGATCGCAATCCCTGCCCTTTCAGCAATGCGCTCCCACAATGACAAAGGAACCCGCAGAGCAAATAAACCCGTGGTCGCCTGGGGAGGATGTTCATATTTAATAATTTTTCCCTTTTGGGGATGGGTTCGGGGGGAATCAGGCTTAAAACAGCCCCATAGATCCAATTCTCCCGTTAATAGATCAATTCCTGAACACCACCAGCCGCCCGCTTCAACATGATTGTAGCGGTCAAGAATCGCGTTACTGACTCGCCCATCATTGCGTCGAGGTAAGGTGTCAGCATAGAGTAAGTGTTCTGAGGGAGATTCTCCCGCCAGGCCAGTGACATTAAGGCGGATTAACTGCTCATCAACACAGCTTTGCTGCCATTCCTGTAAATAATTCATCGGAGTATCTTTCGAGATAGTGCAAGCACTAAATCTAGTGTGTGGGTCGTCTTATTGTAGAGCTAAGACACTAAATATGGTAATTCTAAAAAGAGGGGTGAAGGGTGATTTCGTGGAGAATTAACGGGGCGATCGCATAGTAGCTTTCTCTTAAATGACTTTATGGATTTTTTCCTAGTGTGGATTTGAAGCGCGATCGCGGTTTATTGCTAAGACTTATATCTCTGTCGGTATAGTGACTGTGACAAAGCGAAGTTGTTCCCGCCTTTGCAGGAAGATGAACCCATTAACCTAATTTCCCCAGTAAGGTCTCGTCCTTTGCAATAATCGTTACTTAGAACCCTAGAACTTTTGATCAAATCCATGAGTCAAGTCTCCCAACCCGACACAATACGCTCCGAAAAACCCGAAAATACCCTAGAATCCGTTAAATATGGGGAACGCATTATTGAAGAAGGAGAATTAATCACCTTTCCCAATCCCCGTCCAGGTCGGCGTTATGATGTCCAGATTACCTTACCTGAATTTACCTGTAAGTGTCCTTTTTCAGGTTATCCCGATTTTGCGACCTTTTATATTAACTATTGTCCCGACGAAAAAGTAGTCGAACTCAAAGCTCTGAAGCTTTACTCCAATTCCTTCCGCGATCGCTATATTTCCCACGAAGAAGTCGTTAACGTGATTCTGGATGATTTTATCGCTGCCTGTGATCCGCTTTTTGTGAAAATTCGGGCTGATTTTAATCCGAGGGGCAATGTCCACATGGTCGTCGAAGTCCAACATGAAAAACCATGAGTATGGAAAATGGATTCAACAAATCGCCCCGTCCTTAGTGGGATTGATCTTGTTTATCCTTTCAATTTGGGCTATTCAGCAAGAATTAGCAAAATATAGCCCTCAAGAGATTCTCGTAAGTCTAAAGGCCATTTCTGATCAGCGTTTACTCAGCGCGATCGCCCTCATGCTGATTAATTATGTAATGCTCACGGCCTATGACACCCTAGCAATGGTTTATATCCAGGGATCACTTGATTATCGAAAAACAGCCTTTGTCGGTTTTATGAGTTATGCCATTAGTAATAGCGTCGGACTCGCTCTTTTGAGTGGTAGTGCCATTCGTTATCGCTTCTATGCCCATTGGGGACTTTCTACTCAACAAATTGCGAGTATTATTGCTTTTTGTAATCTCAGTTTTTGGTTGGGTTTGTTCGCGGTTGGCGGGGTTACTTTTTTAGTTGAACCATTACAAGTTCCCAAGGTTCTCAAGTTACCTTTTTCTTCCGTTCATCCCCTGGGATTGATTTTTTTAATCATTATTGTTGCCTATTTAGCTCTCAGTTTATTAACCCATAAAACCCTACAAATTGGACGATTTAAACTTCCCCATTTACCCTTTAAATTATCCCTAGCTCAAATCCTAATCACCGCGATCGATTGGGGTCTGGCCGCCGCGATTTTATACGTTTTATTACCTCCTAGTCTTTCCCTTTCCTATGCAGGATTTTTTGGGATTTATCTTTTGGCACAGATAGCAGGAATTATCAGCAATATTCCAGGTGGATTGGGAGTATTTGAAACTGTTATTCTTTTAACCCTATCCTCTACTATTCCTTCAATTCAGCTTTTGGGTTCTCTGTTAGCTTATCGAGTTATTTATTATTGGATTCCCTTAATTTTAGGAATTTTAGGTTTAGGAGGATACGAATTAAAGCGTCATTTTTCAGCAAATCAAAATTAATTACCGAGACTCAATCTAAAATTAATGTCAACAAATTACTGATGAAATTTAACTCCCTACCGCCTGAAGTCGTTCGTTCTTTATGTTGGGGAATGATCTTGCCCATTATCGCGCTCAACGGTTGGGTTTTAATGCTGATTTTAGATTATTTTCAATCTCCTATCCGTATTTTTATTATTGCTAATCTTTTAGCTTTTATCTTGGGATATCCTGTTTATTGGTTACAACGCCATCCCCGTATTCAACGATTGCACGCAGTTATTTTAGTTTTAGTTATTACTTTTTTGTTAATTATTATTCTAGCATTATTGCTTATCCCTGTTTTAGCGGAACAAATTAACCAACTTTTGCAAATTTTGCCGCGTTGGGGAGAATCGGGCAGTCATCAGTTAAAGATTTTACAAGATTGGTCACTCAGGTGGAAGTTACCTACTAATTTTAGTCAATTTGCTAATAAATTTTCTGAGAAGTTACCCGATCAATTACAAGCGTTGACGGGGCAAGTAATTACTTTTATGTTAGGAACGGCGGGGGGAATTGTGGAGGCGGGTTTAATTATTATTATTACGGTCTATTTATTAATTAAAGGGGAAAGTTTTTGGGATGGGATTTTTCAGTGGTTTCCCCGCTCTTTAAGAATCCCTATTCGACATGGTTTGCGACGCAGTTTTCACAATTATTATATCGGTCAGGTCACGGTGGCTAGTTGGCTAGGGATTAGCATGGTTCTCGCTTTTGTGGTGCTGAATGTTCCCTTTGGCTTGTTATTTGGATTAATTATTGGGGTAATGGCTCTTTTTCCGTTTGGTGGTGGTTTGAGTATTTTGGTAATTAGTTTACTCGCTAGTTTAAATAGTTTTTGGTTAGGCGTGAAGGTATTAGCGATCGCGACGGTGGTGGATCAAGTCATTGAAAATGCGATCGCGCCCAGATTGCTCGGAAAATTCACAGGAGTTCATCCTATTTGGGTTTTATTGTCGTTAATTATTGGCCTTAAAGTTGCAGGAATTTTAGGGATTTTAATTGCTGTTCCCTGCACGGGATTTGTTAAAGAAATGTTGGATTATTACCGATTGAATAATCCCGATCTATCCTCTGAAAATCCCTAAGATTGCGATCAATCGAGCCGATGCCCTAAAAAAGTAACCTATTCCTGAACCAGACCAAATTGAACAGATTGGCTAGTGTCGTTTCCTTTTCTCGCAATGGCCTGAATCGTATATTGAGTTCCCGACACCAGGTTGGAAGGTGGTGGTACTTGCATCTGAAAATTACCCTGATTATCGGCAGTAATGCTTTGATCAATCAGAGTACTATTAGCCAAATTGACAAATCCCCCCAAAATAGAGAGATTGGCCGTCACTTTCACGTTAACCTGGGCATTGGGCTGCGTTTGTCCCGTTAACGTGAAACCTCTGGTATTAATGCGATCGCCATTTTGATGACTAGTAAATAGGGGACGGAGGGGACGATTGTTGACTTGGTTATTCGCGGGTGGGCTGGAATCTTCAGATTGGGAGGGAACATCACCCGAACTAGCCTGTTTATTCATCACAAAGGGCTGACTAGCGGCTCTAAAGGTTGTTTGATTTTGACGTTGCAGACGGGCAACCACAACCCCCTCGGAAATATTGTCTTTGGCCGTAACATTAAGAGTCGCTACATAAATCCCAGGAGAAACTTCTTGTACGGGCAACTGACGAACTGTCTTGCCATTTTCCAGCATTAAGACCCTGGCATTGGCGTTGGGAGTGCCTTTAATCGTTGCCAGGAAAGTAGAACCAGGCCCTAGAGCCGTACTTTCTGCGTTGTGGGTAACCGAGGTAATTTCTACCTTTGTCTGGGGTTGTTGAACATCAAACGTCCAAATAACCGTTCTATCGTTTCCCTTTTCATTTTGATACTCTAGTTTGACTCGATTGGTGCCTGGAGACAGGGGGCGATTGGGACGGTAACTAAAAAAATCTGGATTAATGGTACTTTGATTCGTAACATCTTGGTCGTTCACATAAATTCTGACGGAATTAACATTGACCCCTATCCCATTTTTTTTCTTGAAAACCCCAGAAATCGATGAATCGGCGGCGACATCGTCACTGTTGAGGGCAGGACTCACATTTGTCACTTGTTGAGCCAGTAGAGGCGTGGAAAACACCCCAGATAACGCCACACCACTGACTACGATTAACGCGATCGCATTTAAAGGTTGGATCAAAAAGATTTTTTTCATAGTAATTCAGTTAATCATTCAAATTTTCAGATTGAGGACATCATCAAAAGACAAACCCCCTAAAAAAAATCAGGGGGAAAGATTTTTTGATTTTGAGTAGAAATTATTTACCCATTCCCAATTGTTGGGCTTTTTGATAAACCTTACCTTCCGTTAACAAAGAAGGCGCGATTACCACTTCGACTTGCTGCAT
>JBEIFD010000229.1:0-6311 GCA_040382535.1 Merismopediaceae cyanobacterium | reverse complement strand
TATCATTCATTCTTAACCTATGGCAGATATCCCATTTACGTTAGACCAACTGCGGATTCTTAAGGCGATCGCGGCTGAGGGAAGCTTTAAACGGGCGGCAGATACGCTTTATGTTTCCCAACCTGCCGTGAGCTTACAGGTACAAAATTTAGAAAGACAACTGAATGTTCCTTTATTTGATCGAGGGGGACGTAAGGCCCAGTTAACGGAAGCGGGCTATCTCCTCTTAAGTTACGGCGATAAAGTGTTGACCCTCTGCCAGGAAACCTGTCGCGCGATCGAGGATTTGCAGAATCTTCAGGGCGGCACTCTGATTGTAGGAGCCTCCCAAACAACGGGAACCTATCTTTTACCCCGTATGATTGGCATTTTTCGCCAAAAATATCCCGATGTTTCGGTGCAATTACAGGTGCATTCTACTCGCCGAACCTCTTGGGGCGTTGCCAACGGTAGCGTCGATATGGCCATTATTGGGGGAGAAGTGCCGACGGAATTACAGGACGTACTGCAAATTATTCCCTACGCCGAAGATGAATTGGCCTTAATT
Source organism: Merismopediaceae cyanobacterium (assembly GCA_040382535.1). Classification (GTDB taxonomy): domain Bacteria; phylum Cyanobacteriota; class Cyanobacteriia; order Cyanobacteriales; family Microcystaceae; genus Snowella. The sequence goes on along the minus strand of JBEIFD010000229.1, from coordinate 5,764 downwards.
TTGCCGATTTCCCATCCTTTGGCCAAGGTTGAAACCATTCAAAAAGAAGATTTATATAAACTCAAATTTATTACCCTAGATTCTCAATCGACTATTCGTAAAGTGATTGACAAGGTTTTAAGCAATTGTGATATCGATACCAAACGTTTAAAAATTGAAATGGAGTTAAATTCCATTGAAGCGATTAAAAATGCGGTTCAAGCAGGGCTAGGGGTTGCTTTTGTTTCCACGACAGCCATTGAAAAAGAATTACAGATGAATACGATTCATATTGCTCGCATGAAAGAAGTAGAGGTGCGTCGGACTCTTTCGGTGATTCTTAATCCCAATCGTTATCGTTCTAAAGCCGCAGAAGCCTTTATTAAAGAGGTTTTACCCCCCTTTGGGACGTATCCTAAAACTATTGTGGAAACAGAAGTTTCGACAATTTCTAGCAATCCCAAAGAAATAATAACGAGTTAATTGTAATGAATAAAGGTGGGTTAGCTTTCACCGTTTGAAAATTGCTACGGGTTTGAGCATATTTTCAGGTAATTCGTCTGAATGATAATGCCCGTGATGATGAGAATGTTCATGATGGTCGTGGTCATCGTCGGTTTCTAAATAAGCATTTTCGGTCACCAGGGGAACACCATGAGGCGTATTTAAAACCGCTTGATGCCAGAGTTGTAATTGTTTTTGGTGGTTTTCCCAATCCGTTAAGCCGCGTTCAATACATAATCTTTCCAAGGCATTTAACCAGTGACTATAGTAAGTGTCTCCGCGATCGCTGTCACCTAGAGCTTGAGCTTTTTTAATTTCTTCACTGAAAATATTCACCCATTCGGAACATGAAAGAAAACCTTGTTTAATTAACAAATTCCCGATCGCAAAGGCTTCAGCTTCCCAGGAATCTTTAAAGATGGGTTGACCATCATCTTTGAGTAAAGGGGGAATCGGTTCTTGGGTTAATTCTTCGAGAATGGGATCAACAGTTTTCATGATTTTAAAAAGAGTTTGATAACAAATAGTAGGATTAACAATCAAGCCAATTTAAGATAAGGTTCAAAGGCATCGGCATAGACCACAGTTCGTGGATCAACAAACTCTTCTCCCCAAATATCTTTTCCTTCAAAGCGCACACTATACAAAGGCGTATAGAACTTTTGTAAACCGCGACAAGCAATATCAGGATAGGGAGCATAGTAAACCCCTTGAAATTCAATTTGTCCTTTTTCGTTGCGTTTTTCTTCTGCTAAACCATAGTAGGCCACCACCGTTCCCACTTTGCCCCGAAAATAGGGATATTCTCTGGTATGTCCTGTGGAAAGTTGATTAATACATTGCACGCGATCGCCCACTTTAAATTTCGGATTCGCTCCAATTTTCTCAATGGAACCAACCTTAGCGGGATCATATTTTGCCGATTGATATAATCCTTTTGCATCAGGACGACCGACCCCAGGCACCGCTTCTTTAAAGGCTTGATCCCGAATTGCTTTAGCACGTTTTTGAGCAGGAGCAGTTGTAATTTTTCGGGCTTCTAGTTCGGCAACAGAAACGCCTAATTTATCGCCATACATTGTAATTAAAAGACATAACGTTTCTAGCCATAAAGCATCGTAGGTACGATTCATATAATCGCGGGGATTCATGGTTTCCCGACCCCAACGAGCCGCATCCAAGCCCCAAAAAGGAACAGGTTGATCGGGTTTTAATCCCTTTTCAAAAATAGTGCTGAGGGTCGCAAAAATCGCGCCTAGTTGCCCTTCCCATTCTTCTAACCAACCTTGATCGTCGGGTTGATCTTTAAAGGGAATTTTGCCGTAGCCCGTCCAGCCTGCGTTGTAATGTGGCCCTTCCATTCTTAAATTACCTCCAAAATTTTGTCATAACTATAATGCTAGGATTCATCGGCTAAAAGATCATTTAAAATTTCCTCCGTTAAGCCATTTTCTTGCGCTTTTTTGCCAATACGATCCATTACACTCAATAAATTTTCCTCTGAATATTCTGAGGATTCAATCGTTAGATTAATTACCTGATCGGGTTTGAAACCCAAATTATTAATCACGTTGGACAAATCACTAACTTGGATGTTACATAGGGTTTGTTTCATGGCAAATCACTTTAAGTAATGTGAGAACTTTGCAATCCAGAATAGCTAATTAGATAAAAAGATTACCATTAATTATAACACTTCTAGCAAATTTGCCTAAACATAAAGAATTTCTGCTCCTAACATGGCATTACGAGTGACCCGCTTTCGTAATTCGTTTTCACTTAAATTTGCCCAGGTTTTCGGCATTTCTGGAATCACAAAAAAACGAACTTCTGAGTTAGAATCCCAAACCCGTAATTCATCAATTTTAGCAGTGTAATCTTTAAATTGTTGCAATTGATCTACTTTACCTTTATTCGCATCTTCCGCAAATTCTACCAATACACCAAAGGGATCGGACACACTGCGAGCGCGGTATTGTTGGGATTTGTACCACATGGGCTGAGTTCCCAAAAGAGCCTGGGGATAACAGGAACAAACCGTACAAGTAACAAGATTATGAACAAAGATAGTTTTGCCATTTTCTTGCTGTTCTCCGTTGGCAAAAATACGGATATATTCGCCTTCGGGGCCAATCGTTAGACCAAAAGTAATTTGATCACTCAAATAGGGTTTTCCAGTATCGGGATTAACTGTATTAAACAAAAAATCTCGAATCAAAATTGCGGCTTGAAACGGTTTCTCTTCTGGGGGAGCTAATAGTTTAGCTTTCCAATCTGGATTTTTCCAGGCATGGGCAACAACGGCGGCTCCTAAGTGGGGGCCAACGACTTTTTCGTAGTAGTCAACAAATCCTTGGACTCCTTGTTCATTGATAATTTTCTTCTCGATTAATAATTGTTTAATGGCCAGCACTCGCTCTTTCAACGGGGGAAGCACAACTTCCGTACTGCCTTCGGGAGTTTTAAAGGTCGTGTCTGCAACAGGCGAACCTCCGTGCATGGCTCGTGATTCATCAGCGATCGCATTATCTTTAACGGGTGTTTCGGCACTGACATCTTCTAAAAGCCCTTGACCTGCTACCGTTGCGGCTCCTGCGGAAAGTCCCGCTAACCCAACATTTTGTAGAAATTTACGACGAGAAGCATTGGTTTTTTTTTCTGTATTTTGGGGTTCGGAAGGATGATTGTTTTGACTCATGGTTAATAGTTAATGAAAATTCAAAAATGGAAGCTTTGAGGGATCAATTTAGGTAAAATTTTTAGTAGGGCGAATTGCGTTCGCCCGTTGATCAACTAAAAGAAATAGGAGGTTTTTAATTGCCAAATCCAAATAGGAGGATTGCTGTTATTATTTTCAGGATTAATGACCACTAAAAAACCTGGTTGCACCGAAATATTATTGTTGAGATTGTATTTGTACGCGGCTTCAATATGCCAAGCCGTATCTCCTTCAGGTCGCAATCCACTACTACCTTGACTAATAACGCGATAGGGATTTCCTACCATCAAAGAACCGACATTTCCTTGCCCAAATAAATCAATCAAAGATAGACCAAAATTCCATTCAAAAATAGTCGCACTGTCTCCCCGATTGACGTTAAAAGTAGGGTTTGATTGTTCCGCATGGGCAAAAGCAAAACCGATATCACCTGTAAAAGCTAATTCGGGTAACGCTCGCCAACCAAAGCCAAAAGTTGCATGATCGGCAGAAGTGGCAATAGAAGCAGGGGCAGGGTTTGGATTGCCAACGGTTCCTGGCGGAATAAAATTGGTTCCAAAGGGTTGATCCGCGTACAAACTGCCCGTCTGACCTGATACGGTAACGCCTACCCCCGCAGGATTATAGGAACGGACGTAAACCAGAGTCATGCCAAGAGTATCGGTGGGAAAATAGGCTAATTGGGCGATCGCGGCATTACCGCCATTGAACAAGCCTGTTTGCGGATTTCCACTGTCAAAATCTCCATAGAACCCTGCCCCGAAAGATAATTGATCGTTAAATTTGTAGTTAGCGGCAATGCCTGGGCGGGCTAAGGTTTGATAATAAATGGGGTCAAAACGGCCAAAACGACTAATAGAAACCGTGTAGGGTGCAAGGGTTGCAAAGGGTTGAGTTGACGTTAATAATTCTCCTGAAACTTCCCCTCCAACGGCATCAATAAAAACGGAAAGATTCTCAAAAGGACGGAATTTGTAAATTAAATCGGCGATCGCCAAACTATTATTATTGGGTGGTGCATCAAAGGATAAACGACTCATATTGGTTCCCGTCACATTAGGGGTAAAACCAAAGATCGAAGAACTAAAGGGGGTTAAATTACTTGTCCATAAATCCACCGATAAACTATCAGTTCCACTGAAACTTGTCGTTAAGGACAATAAAGTAGAGTATTGAAGGGTTGCCTGACGTTGTATCTGGGCCGCAGGACGGAGAGTTTTAATCCCTTGATCCGTAATAATATTACTCGTTGCTGTTCTATTTCCTGCCGCCCCTGCCACGTACATGGTTGCGACCCCAAATAATTTTGTCGTTGTCGAAAATTGATGATCTTCGAGATAGGAAACCCGACTTTCGAGGTTATCTACCCTTGCTCCCATTGCCGCTAATTCTGCTTCAAAATCCTGGGCTAATCGTTTTAATTTATCTAAATCTTCCCGTAAAACCGCCACATTTTCCTGAAGCAGTCGTTCCATTGTATTCATACAAGCATTTAAGCCCGCCGCAAATTCCCAACGAGATAACGCTCGATTTCCCCTAAAAGTGCGATCGGGATAGCCCACAATACAGCCGTAGCGTTCCACCAAACTTTTGAGAGCTTCGTAAGCCCAAGCCGTCGGTTCCACGTCCCGTAATTGGTTGACATCCGTTACCTGGGATAGCTCATTATTCGTAACTTGAAAACCTTTGGGTTGTCTCACGCGCTGAATTTGTTGCAATAATTCATTCGTGCTGGGAACAACTTCAGATGTTGATAAAGTCGTCTCAGAACTGTTATTTTTAGGGAGAACTTCAGGCGGTAGGGACGATAACTCATTCGCAGTCACTACAGGTAATATGAGTCCAAAACTACCCAACATTAAGGGAAGTATTTTTAATGTTTTTACAACTAAATTTTTCATTAATTTGCTCCTCACACAATAAAAAAAATGGGACGAGTTTTTAGTTGCATTCTCTTCCCAGACTATATTTTAAGTTTAAAAAAGCAGAAAATTACTGCTTAAACTCAGTGATCTTTCCTTTCCCGTCAGTATTGCAATACCCTTGAGTTTTTTGGCCATCCCTGGTAACGACCCAATTAAAAGATAAGCCATTTTTTTTGATATCCTTTAAATCAATGTCTCCCTTGTCAATGGATTCCTTAAAAGTCTCTCCCAAGGAAACACTAACGTCCGACATGGGAACACTAAACTGCTCTACCGCTTTCATTTTGCAATTTTGTCCCCCCTTTTGTATTAGCCCGTTCATCGTTTGGGAAAAGGCAGGCTGAGGAGCCAGACCCAAGCCCAGGGAAAGCAGAACAAAAGTTGTGATAGTACATGGAATTGAATTTTTCATAATGTCATACATACCAATGGTTGCACATGAGATGAGCCAAATAACCTTGATTAGGCTCGATTAACTGCATAGCAACCAGTGTATAACGGCTGTCTGTTCAAGGCTATCCACTTTACGACAATAAAGTCTAGAGCCTGTCGTTTTTTGGACAAAAGGCAGTGTAAGATTATGTATTGGTTTTTGGGTTGGCTTCCTTTTTCCCTCGCTCCTGTTTTTAAATGAATC
>JBEIFD010000228.1:0-6334 GCA_040382535.1 Merismopediaceae cyanobacterium | reverse complement strand
CCTAGTATTATATCTTCTGATAACGCTTATGCAGCGTAGTGTCCTTCACGACAATTTATTTTTCTTTTAACAATACAAAATAAATATGATTTTAATTTTGCTGACTATAGCAACTCTTTCATTAATCATCTGGGTATTTTTATTATTATTTTGGGGACAATTTTGGCAAGCAAATCAACGATTAGAAATTAATAATATTGATTTACCCAGTTATCCAAGTGTTTGTGCGATTATTCCTGCGAGAAATGAAGCCGATGTTTTACCTGTTAGTTTGAAATCTCTTTTAAGTCAAGAGTATCCTGGAGAATTTTCAATTATTTTAATCGACGATCAAAGTACGGATAAAACAGGAGAAGTTGCTCAAAATATTGCTGATAATTTGAATCAATCAGACCGTTTAAAGGTAATTCAAGGAAAACCTTTACCCGTCGGTTGGTCGGGAAAACTCTGGGCGATGGAACAGGGAATTCAATTTGTTAAAAATCAAGGATTGTCACCCGATTATTTTTTATTTACCGATGCAGATATTGAGCATCATTCAACTAATTTAAAAGAGTTAGTCACTAAGGCAGAAAAAGAGAATTTAGCTCTAACGTCTCTCATGGTTTTATTGCGGTGTGATAGTTTCTGGGAAAAATTTCTGATTCCCGCCTTTGTCTTTTTTTTCCAAAAACTCTATCCCTTTTCCTGGGTCAATAATCCCCAAAATAAAATGGCCGCGGCCGCAGGGGGATGTATTCTCATTCGACGCGATCGCCTGGAAGAAATCGGGAGTATTCCCAGTTTACGGGAAGCGTTGATTGATGATTGTACCCTAGCCCAAAAAATTAAAGGACTTTCTACCCCTAATAATCCAACAGCAATTTGGTTAGGCTTAACGGAAAAGACGAAAAGTTTACGTCCCTACGATTCCCTCGATACGATTTGGAATATGATTGCCCGCACTGCCTATACCCAACTTAATTATTCTCTCTTGTTATTATTAGGAACTGTCTTGGGAATGAGCTTAGTTTATCTAGCGGCTCCTGTCATTTTATTGCTTGGATTTTATCTCGAATCTAGGAATTTAATGATTATAAGTAGTTTAACGTGGCTCTTAATGGCGATCGCCTATTTGCCGACCTTAAGACTTTATAAACTGTCCCTTTTATGGTCACTCAGTTTACCGATAATCGCCCTTTTTTATAATCTCATGACGATTGATTCAGCACTACGACATTGGCAAGGCAAAGGGGGCGGTTGGAAAGGAAGAGTGTATCCCCAAAATTAACTTGAGGAAGGAAACAAATAGTTTTTCAACGTTTGGCGCATAGTATCCACTGGAACAGGTTCATTTAACCACAATTGCAGAGCGGCGGCTCCCTGTTGGACTAACATTTCTAGTCCGTCAATGGTCATATTTCCCTGGCTCTGGGCCTGTTGTAAAAAACGGGTGGGACTCGGTGTATAAATCAAGTCATAGGCGATCGCGGAGGGGGATAATTTTTGCAATAATTCTTCCGATAAAGGGGATTGATCCGTGTGGGGAGCCATGCCAACGGGAGTGGTATTAATTAATAGTTCGGTATGGGGAACTAATTGAGACAGATTCTCCCAGGGATGCACCGAAACAACGGACGGTAAATCTGATTGTTGCCAACTCCGATGAAAAGCCTCCAATTTAGCCAGATTGCGACCCACTATTTCAATTCTAGGACATCCCAATTGGGCTAAACCAACGACAACGGCTCTGGCGGCTCCCCCAATCCCTAAAACGACAGGGTGAACTTTTGTCCAATCACTGTCTAAAGTTTTCAATGGGGCAATAAATCCTTCTACATCGGTATTCGTTCCTTGCCAGCCTGTTTCTGTCCACCACACCGTATTAACAGCCCCCACCAGTTGAGCCGTCGAGGTAATCCCAGCTAATAGGGGAATAATGATCTGTTTATGGGGAATAGTGATGCTAAATCCGACTAGACCAAATGCCTGAAATCCTGCGATCGCCGCTTCAAGATTTTCGGCTTTAATTGGGAAAGCCACATAAACATAATCTCTACCCAATTTTGCCAGGGCCGCATTATGAATCAAAGGAGAAAGGGAATGGGCGATCGGATCACCAATCACACCAAGAAGTTTTGTTTTACCCGTAATTTGTTGCATGGTTTGATCTGACAGAATTATGTTATCTCCTCATGATTATTTTGGGAGAAAAATGCTATCTTTAGTCGTTTTTGTAATTGATTTGCTGTTGAACAAAATTTCCTTGGGAGTAGTTTTGCTGAGAATAATACTGATTATTTTTTTCGTAGGGATTATCTGAATCTTCATCAGATTTTTCTCTTTTTACAGATACATCAGCAATCCATCCTTCTAGTTGCGGGGAGGTTAATAGACGAATACGATCCCAAGGATTACCATCATTACTATAAATTTTTTCTAGAACCAGAATTTTATCTCCCTCTTCTCCATAACCCAGAGGGGATTGCTCACGGCTCGGATCGGGATAAATTGCTAGGGGCGTTCCTGGCTCCGAGGAAATCAGTAAAGCTGATTGATAAATCTCTTGATTCGCCAAAGCAGGGATCGTCAAAGGAAACCATAGCCCCATACAGGCGATCGCACCTAGTACCCAGCAAAAGATTTTTGATGAACGACTCCCTGACATCTCTGGCTCCTCTAGTGACGATTGTTTCAAGATAATGGGTGAATTATTTATCTTGTTTAATTTGCTTTAAGCCCTGTTGATAAGCATCCTGAGCTTGTTTGAGACTTTCAGACAATTGGTCTAATCCCTGTTGATAAGCATTTTGCGCTTGCTCGATTCCTTGATTGAGTTGGGCAAGTCCTTGCTTGTACTGATCTTGAGCTTGGTCAAAACCCTGTTTTGCTTGATCGACTCCCTGTTTAAACTGCTCCTGAGCTTGTTGGAAAGTTTGGTTAAGCTGATCTGCAATTTGAGCATCTTGATGGGCCGCGATCGCGTCAGACGGCATTACTACCAGCAGGGTGACAACAAAAGCGACGACTACAGCTAGAAAACGACGAAAAATCATGGGGACACTCCAAATTGTCTTTGAGTCAACATCAATATTTTAGGGTTTAAAATGCCAGATCTCAATTATGAAGGAAAGATTAAGTTCGACAGAATATTTCAGTACCTATTCATAAATGCTATAATAGAAATATAAGCTGTATCGAAAAATACTTTTTGGAGGTAAATGTTTTATGTTGAACAAAATTTTTGGGGCAGTTAAGCGTTTCTTCCGCTTCTTGATCGAAAAACCTGGCGCAAGACTGGACTGGGCATGGTCAGTAGATGCTCCCAATAGTAGCTATAAAAAATCCTTGATAAATGACTCTGCCTCTTCTAAAGAATTCCAAGGATTCGGCCCAAAAGGTTGGGTTCCCGCTCAAATTGATTACTATGGCTCTGCGATGAAACAAGATGACGGAACACAAACAGGTAATGACGTTTGGACAACAGAAAAATTGGTGACTATGAGTAATGCCCTTGCGCAGTCCTATGATGGGAAGTCTTCTGGAAATAGTCAGGACTGGACAACAGACAAGTTAATCGATATGAGTGATAGTATGGCTCGTTCTTCTATGCCTGGAATGGATAAACTCAAAAAAACCTAAATATGATTAGATAAATACAATTATTCTCTAATAGAGTCGGCGATCGCCTAGTCTGTGTTGATCGCTGTTTTTTTATGGGAACAATAGACTTTGGTTTTGACGAATGCGATCGTTAAACCGTTGAATTTTAAGGAAGAATTTCTTCTCCGACTAACTTGTATCTTAACCAGGCGACCTTGGCACGGGGATCGGAGTAGTCTCGGATAATCACTCCCTTTTGAGAAGCTCTTTCAAAGGCAACTAATAGAGGAATTTCCGTTTTAAACAAGGGAAGTTTGGCTTCTTCGAGGAGTTTTCGGGCTTGCTCTCCTCCTTTCGTGCGGGCATCTACTTTCGTTAACAGAATTTTATAATTGGCGTTGAGGGGTTCCAATTGTTCAACGGCTTTGAAAGTTGCGTCTAAATCTAAATGATTCGGAGTCGTGGGAATAATTAATAAGTCACTGCCATCCGCTAGATCTCTAAATTCATCCGCTTCGGGTCTGGCCCTGGTATCGACGATAATATGGGGATATTTGCGAATTAAGCTGGTCGCCCCCGCTTGGGAAGCAACATAGAAGGGTAATTTTTCTTCCCGTGACCAAATTAGGGCAGAGCGGTTTCTGTCGGCATCAATCAGCAAGGTAGGGGCTTTTTGTTGAAAATAGGCGGCGAGATGAATCGATGTAGTGGTTTTGCCCACACCGCCTTTTAATGCTGTAATTGCAATAATCATGCTTTGCCTCAGAAAAACAAATCTAATGAATTGCTATCAAGTATTGCCCAAAAACTCGTCAAAGACACAAGTTTGTTCAACCATTAAGCATAGCCTACAATTGCCGCCCCTCAAACATCAGATTCCTTTGTTGCTTCAATTTATCCAAACTTGTCCATTTGTTAAGCGATCGCGGCGATCGGAACAATAGGTTAGCATTATTAACGAGTTTTTTATCTTATAAATTTCATTAAAACCACTAAAATTGATGAATATTATTGAAATTCTTCAGGAAGATTATCAACGATTTCCCCGTGATCAAACCTACGAAATTTACGCAAAAGAGGTTTACTTTAAAGACCCGATGACCGAATTTCGCGGAATCAGACGCTATCAAGCCATGATTGGATTCATGACTCACTGGTTTCAAAATATCCAGATGGAACTCCACCACATTGAGCAAATCGGCGATCGCATCGAAACCCGATGGACATTATCCTGGACAACGCCCCTACCTTGGCAACCCCGAATCGCCATTTCAGGCAGAAGTGAATTAATGCTCAACGAACAAAATTTGATTATCTCCCATATCGATTATTGGGACTGCTCTCGTTGGGATGTCTTACAGCGACATTTTTCTCGCTAAATTTTACAAAAATTAAGATAGCCTCCATAATAAAAATAAGTAATGTAAATTTTTCTCAGATAACTAATCCCATGCGCGTAATTCTCATGACTGGTAAAGGAGGGGTCGGCAAAACCTCCGTCGCGGCGGCTACAGGGCTTCGTTGTGCAGAATTAGGCCATAAAACCCTAGTTTTAAGCACCGATCCCGCCCATTCCCTCGCCGATAGCTTTGATCTCGAATTAGGTCACGAACCCCGCGAAGTTTTAACCAATCTTTGGGCCGCAGAATTAGACGCACTGATGGAGTTAGAAGGAAATTGGGGAGCCGTGAAGCGTTATATTACCCAGGTTTTACAGGCAAGGGGTTTAGACGGCATTCAAGCAGAAGAACTCGCAATTTTGCCTGGAATGGACGAAATTTTTGGCTTAGTCCGCATGAAACGCCACTACGATGAGGCGGAATATGATGTTTTGATTATTGACTCAGCCCCGACGGGAACCGCTCTACGACTCTTGAGTTTGCCAGAAGTGGGTGGCTGGTATATGAGAAAATTTTATAAACCGTTACAAACCATGTCGGTGGCCCTGCGTCCTTTGGTTGAACCTTTTTTTCGACCGATTGTTGGCTTTTCGTTACCCGATAAGGAAGTGATGGACGCGCCCTACGAATTTTATGAACAAATCGAAGCCCTGGAAAAAGTTTTGACAGATAATACTCAAACCTCCGTTCGCTTAGTCACTAATCCAGAAAAAATGGTGATTAAAGAGTCTTTACGCGCCCATGCCTATCTGAGTTTGTATAATGTTTCGACGGATTTGGTGATTGCCAATCGCATTTTGCCTGAAGAAGTTCATGATCCTTTTTTCCAACGCTGGAAGAGTAATCAGCAGGTTTATAAACAGGAAATTTACGATAATTTTCATCCTTTACCCGTCAAGGAAGTCCCCCTATTTTCCGAAGAACTATGTGGTTTAGCTGCCTTAGAACGGCTGAAAGAAACCCTTTATACCGATGAAGATCCTTCCCAGGTGTATTACAAAGAAAATACCATCAATATTGTACAAGAGGGGCAAAATTACCGTCTAGAGCTTTATTTGCCTGGTATTCCAAAGGAACAGGTGCAATTGAATAAAACGGGGGATGAGCTAAATATTCGTATTGGCAATCATCGACGTAATTTAGTTTTACCCCAAGCTCTCGCGGCATTGAAAACGACTGGCGCAAAAATGGAGGAAGATTATCTCAAAATTTCCTTTAGTAGTGGTGTTTAACTTGATTACAATGAAAAGAGTTGCTGAAATGTTTGGGATTAATGCAAACGACAGTAACACTTTTTTTGTCCTAATTTTGTTTTTTTATGGCTTCTACTTACTCTTTTGATGTGGTTGGTG
>JBEIFD010000227.1:0-6400 GCA_040382535.1 Merismopediaceae cyanobacterium | reverse complement strand
CGGAAGTATTGCACTTTGGGGGGCAGATTGTTGTCCTGAATGGGTTAAGGGGGTAATTTGTCTTAATTCTGGGGGAGGAATTTATCTAAAAGAAGAATTTACTCGATTTCGGATGTTTGGCAAGCAATTAGTCCAGTTACGTCCGCCCTGGTTGCCCTGTTTACCAGGTATGGCTCGGTTGTTTTCGAGGGCAATGGTGCATAAACCCCTGGAGCGAAAATGGGGAAAACAGCGTGTGATCGATTTTGTGCAAGCGGATACGGAAGCCGCCTTGGGAGCTTTACTGGATTCCACCACTGAAGCTGAGGTTCATCTCTTACCCCAAATTGTTGCTCGTCTTAAAGGGCCTGTTTATTTTCTCGCAGGGGAGCAAGATATGATCATGGAATTGAAGTATGTCCGTCATTTAGCGAGTTTTCATTGGCTTTTTCATCCCCAAGGTAGCAATATTGTCGAAATTCCTGATTGTGGTCATTTATCGATGTTAGAACAAACTGATAATGTCACCACCGCGATCGCAGAAATCTTGCAAAAAGAAACCGTTAGCCCTTGTTTATAAGAACGAGTTTTACGACAAAAAGGATGGAAATTTCATAGAATTGCCATAGAATCGCCGGGAGTAGGGCCTTCTTGGCCATCTATGACAAAAATGGCCGCGCTGGCTTCTGCAAGGGCTAACATCGCCTGTTCGCGGATCATAGGTAAAAATTCGCTGTCATCATTAAAGACCAATCCGCCCGTATCTACGACTTGAAATTGTCGGTATTGCCAATAGGAAGGTTAGTAGGTGCGATCGCGGGTGATTCAAGGTTCGTCATGAATGATCGCCTGTTGATTTCCAGCAAGACGGTTAACCAGGGTAGATTTGCCGACATTCGGTCGGCCAACAATAGCAACAATGGGCAGGGGCATAATTCGGGGTCAGAGAAATCCGTCTTGATTAGCTCTACAATTCATTGCCTAACAAAAACTTTTGAATCGCGATCGCCACTCCATCTTCCTCTACATCAATGGTCACCCAATCCGCTATGGCTTGAACCTCTGGAGGGGAATTGCCCATTGCGACTCCTATCTCGGCATATCGTAACATTTCTAAATCATTAAAGTTATCTCCAATGGCCATTACTTGCTCAGAAGTTAACCCTAAAATATCTTCGGCCAGATGACGAACCGCTAACCCCTTATTGGCTTGAGGATGGGTTAATTCCAAATAAATTTCTGTCGATTGGGTGACATGGAGTTCATCTCTGCTAAAGCGATCGCTAAAATGGGTAATTAATTCTTGGATTAAGGTCGCATCCTGACTCACAACCAGAAGTTTTAAACTAGATCGCTTGGCAATGGAACGTAGATCTGGCACAATAACGGGCTTTGCTCCAGAACGCAACTTATAACGCTCGGTTTCTAGGGTAATTTCCTTGACGTACAGTTGATCATTATAGTAACAATGCACATCCAATCGGGATCTAAACTGCGGCTTTTCCAGATGATCTAAAAGGGCAAGGGCAATATCGGGCGTGACCGATAATTCTCGATAATTTTTTTGGGTCTGGGGATCTTTGATTAACGCGCCATTGTAAGCAATCAGGGGAAGTTTAGAGCCGATATCGTGATAAAAAGGCAGGGCGGAATGGTACATTCTTCCCGTTGCTAGGGCGACTTGAATGCCTTGATCCTGAACTGCTGCGATCGCAGATTTAATTGGTTCACGGACACTATTGGACTCTCCCGCGATCGTACCGTCAATATCCAGGACTAATAGGCGAATATCCACAAACGACCCCTAACTTACTAACGAACACGGAGGGATTCGAACCCCCGACCCTCAGGACCGGAACCTGATGCTCTATCCACTGAGCTACGTGTCCACAAACGATCCTTAAGATAACACTTTTTAGTCGCGATCGGGGAGAAACTTTGCGCCACGCTGTTGGAGGTTTTCTTTAAGGGTGTCAGTCATGCCAGCATTATCACCAAAAAGGGTTTCGGTAAGTGTCGCGCTGCTCAGGTTTGCGTTAGTGATATTGGTCTGAGTCAAATTAGCATGACTTAAATTAGTGCCAATGAGATTGACGAGGGCCAAGCTCGCTTTATGAAAATCCGTATATTGCAAATCCGCACTTTCTAGATAGGCTCCACTGAGATCCGCTCCGCTAAAATTAGCATGATTCAGATTGGCTTCACTTAAATCCGCATCGGTGAGAATCGCGCCCCGAAAGTTAGATCGAGATAAATTTGCACGATTCAATTCAACGCCACTCAGGACGGCTCCTAGAAAATTCCCTCCTGCCAAGTCTTTTTTCAGATTCAATCCTGCGATTTGAGCGAGTTCAGCTAAATTTTGAGTCTCGGCTTGATAAATTTGATCGATGATATTTTGTAAGTCTCCTAATTTTTCCGCACTGGGGTCGGGAATGTTGAGAGTAACAGGATCATGTTGGGGAAGGTCATCCGCGATCGCATACTGAACAGAACAAACCTGGGGAGTGAAATAATGTTGCACCAAAAAGTGGGCTAAAACCCGTTCTAGAATGCCGTGTTTATTGGGACTGAGATCGTGCCGCCATAAATTCTCTGCATCGGTAATGGAAAGATCGGCAGGACTAATTTCCCAGGTTCCCGTCAGATCACAAGGCTGGTCTTTGAGAATAATTTTACCCAGGGGAATTTCGTGATTAACCTGATCGAGAAAACTTTTTCCGCGAGGAGGAAGTAATTGCCAAGCAAATTCTTGAATATTATTTTTCGTAACTACCGAAATATCATCTCTTTGCTCAGAAAAAGGGATAAATTCGCCTGAACTCAGCTTTAATTTAAAAATTCCTGCTGTCAATGTCAACTTAACCCTTCCATCTAGAAGCGATCGCCACTGTTCTTGGTAATTGAGACCGAGGGAAAGGGAAAAGGTCTTTTCTGAAGGATCACAAATCCCTTTAAGGTCAAGTTCAACCCATTCGGGATAGGGGTTTTGGGTCTCTAGTAGGTGAATCGCTGGCATAGCTCAAGAAAAATGAATGATTTTGGACAAGCTGTTAATCATCTAAAACGCACAAAGGCAAGGGGCTTAAGCCCCTTGTTATCAGACTTCCATGATAACAATCTAAAAGCGCGGCAACTTAGAGGCACATAGGATTAATAATGACCTTCTTGCTGTCCTAGTGTCTAGTCCCGATGAATAGCTTAAACAAAAAATTAAAGAAATGAGAAAAAAAGTCATAAAAAATCGACTTTGTGTATAATCATGATACAGAAATAGAAAGTTCCTTTCCCGTATTTAACTCAAGAATTTGATGGATCAGTCACTCACTCAAGACAAACCGCTCACCGCCGTATTCCGCCGCTTGGGAAATAGTTCTTTTCCTCCCGTTGTAGAAAGTTTTGACCGCAGTAAAACCATCTTTTTTCCTGGTGATCCCGCCGAAAGGGTCTATTTTTTGCTCAAAGGAGCCGTCAAGCTTTCTCGTGTCTATGAAGCAGGGGAAGAAATTACCGTAGCCTTATTGCGAGAAAATAGTGTTTTTGGTGTTTTGTCCTTAATTACAGGTCAACGCTCCGATCGCTTTTACCATGCGGTGGCCTTTACTCCCGTTGAATTACTTTCTGCTCCCATTGAACAGGTGGAACAGGCTCTCAAGGAACATCCTGATTTGGCGATGCTGATGTTGCAGGGTCTATCTTCTCGGATTTTGCAGACGGAAATGATGATCGAAACCCTGGCCCATCGGGATATGGGGTCACGACTCGTTAGTTTTCTGTTAATCCTTTGTCGGGATTTTGGGATTCCTACCCCAGAGGGCATTCGTGTGGACTTAAAACTGTCCCATCAGGCGATCGCAGAAGCCATTGGATCGACTAGAGTAACGGTAACAAGACTCTTGGGCGATCTGAGGGAAGGGGGAATGATTTCTATTTATAAGAAAAAAATCACCGTCCATAATCCCGTTGCACTGAGCCAACAATTTACCTAAAACTGAGCTATGACCAGTGCCTATATCCTGATTCTTGTCGTGTTGATCTTTGGGGGGTTAATCGCGGCTTTAGGCGATCGCCTGGGAAGTAAGGTCGGAAAAGCCAAATTGCGGATTTTCCACTTGCGACCCCGACAAACCGCCGTCGTCTTGACCGTCATGACAGGAACCTTGATTGCGGCCACGACCCTGGGGGTCTTATTTACCTTTAGTAAATCTTTACGCGAGGGTATTTTTAAGCTAGATGATATTCTTAAACAATTAAGAGTTGCCCAAGCGGATTTAGAAAAAGCGGCTAGTGAAAAAGTAGAAATTGAAAAAAAACTTAAAGCGGCTAAAATTCAGGAAAAAGCCGCTAAAACTCAACAGGAATCTCTACAAAAACGGAGTAAAGAAATTAATGAAAACTATAATCGGGTTTTAAATAAATTAAAACAAGCTTCTTTAGCGGCTACAAAATTACAATCAGATGTCAAGATTTTATTAAAGGAAAGAGAACAATTAGCCCAACAACGACAAACCCTAACCCAGGAAATGAATACCCTCCAAGCTCAGGTTAAACTCAGGGATAATGAACTCAATAAACGACAGGAAAGAATTGCCGCTCAGGATAAAATTTTGTCTGAACGTCAGGCACGTTTACAAATTTTAGAAAAACGTTTTCAAACTCTAGAATCCCAACGCCAAAAACTCCAAGGTGAAATTAATACGCGAGACAATCGGATTAATGAATTAGACCAGGCGATCGCGTTAAAAAATGAAAATATCAAAGCCAGAGAAGATAAATTAAAAGACCTAGAAAGTCAACTGGGTTACTTAAATCGACAAGTTCAAGTTCTAGAGCAATATTATCAAAATTATCAAGATTTACGAGAGCGTAGAATTGCCTTAGTTCGTGGACAAGTACTCGCTTTTGCCGCTCTGCGAGTCATTAATCCCCAATCTGTTCACAATGCGATCGATGAACTCTTGAGACAGGCGAATAAAATGGTACTGGAAGCCGTTTTACCGCCCAATACGCCCATGCCTTCTTCACCTTTAGTTAAAATTACCAAAGCCCAGGTCGAACAACTTAGTCAGCAATTGCAAAGCGGCGAAGATTATGTCGTGAGAATTATTTCAGCAGGGAATTATGTTCAGGGAGAAAATGATATTCGGGTCTTTGCAGATGTCGCTCCCAATAAATTGATTTTTCAGGCAGATGAAACCATTGCGACGATTTCAATGGATGCCTCTAATTTTAGCGAAGAGGATATTCAAAAACGACTCGATTTAATTCTATCTGCCGCCCGATTTCGCGCTCGTCGAGAAGGAGTTTTAGGAGGAATTCAAGTAGAAGATGGACGGGTCAAAACCTTAATTAAATTTATTGAAGATATTAGTCAAACGGAAAATCGCCCTGATGAAATACGAGTTGTAACAGCAATAGATACCTATACTGTTGGGCCATTAAAATTAAGATTAATTGCTCTTAAAAATGGAGAAATAATTTTTGAAACGTAAGATGAGGATTAGGGAATGTTTTATTTAGGATTTGACCCAGGACGGGATAAATGCGGCATGGCAGTGATGGAAAATAATCGTTGCTTACATTATCATGAGGTGACTTTATCCGATGATGTCACTCAAAAATTAATATCTCTCTGTCAACAATTTCCCATTGAACAGTTAATTATGGGCAATCAGACGACGGCCAAACAATGGAAAATGAAATTAGAAAAGATTTTACCCCGTCCCATTCCCATTACAATGGTCGATGAACGTAATAGTTCCGTCGAAGCCCGCGATCGCTACTGGGAAATGTATCCTCCCCAGGGATTAACCCGTTTAATTCCCCAGGGTTTGCGAGTACCTCCCCGCCCCATTGATGATATTGTTGCAATTCTCTTGATTGAACGTTATCTTGCTCAAATTTAAAATAGTTTCCAGCTTTCAATCATTAACAATACATTCTTAACTATCAACTTTTAATTTATGAACTGGTGGCAAAAACTTCAAGAAAATTCCCTTGCTCGTTTCGGTGCAATTTTATTATTAATTTTTTATTTAAGTGTCATTGCCGCAGATTTTATCGCTCCCTACGATCCCTATATTTCCCAAATCGACGGCTCCCTTCTTCCTCCTACCACTATTCATTGGCGTAATCCAGAAGGTCAATGGATTGGCCCCCATGTTTATCCCACAACCCAAAGTCCGACGGATCTCACCACAGGCGATCGCGAATTAAAGGTAGATTTTAATAAACCTTCTCCGATTAAATTCTTTGTCAAAGGGAAACCCTATCGTTTACTCCAATTAAAACTTCCCTTACCGCCTAAATTTGAAGAAAAAGAAATTTTTTCAGGAATTGAATTGAATCGTCACTTATTTGGAACCGATGGATCGGCCTATCTCAATCTTTTAGGAACCGATGAACAGGGCAGAGATCAATT
>JBEIFD010000226.1:0-6408 GCA_040382535.1 Merismopediaceae cyanobacterium | reverse complement strand
TTTTGACGCTGACTGGAGTTTTATCCCAATCATTTTCGTCAATTTCGCCTGTCTCTAGTAGGTGTTTTTCTTCCATGACTTTTAGATTATCAGATTTTGTCCCTCTGAACGATTACGACATTAGCCACCAAATCAATCAAAGAATAATCATAATAGGGCTGAACAAATGACTTGAATTTTTTCTGAAATAGTTGCATCTTTCAAACTGATAATATTTCCATAAACGGATTAATCAGAAAATAAGCGATCGGTTTCTAAATTCCGCGATCGCAGATAAATAAGAATAAAAAACACAGAAATGTTTTTTGGGGAAACGACAAACAAGACTTGGTCAGCCTGGACGCGATTTTCCGTCAAGGTTCTTAAGTTGTCAAGAAAAACGCTGTCTATTACAGCTTTTATTCCTTTCTAGGCTTACATCTTTGAAGTTTTTAAGACTTTTATCAATTTTTGCCTAAACGAATCGCACCGTTATTTATATACATCGCTTAATCTTGGCCCCTTGTGAATCCAAGCTCTGTTTCTTTTCCTGCATGAACCAGGGCGAGTTTGGCGTAACGCTGGGCATGATCGATTAATTCCTGGGCTTCTTCTTCGGAAACGTCCCGTATTTTTTTTCCAGGAACTCCCATAATCAGCGATCGCGCTTCGACATCTTTGGTTACCACCGATCCTGCTCCAATGATGCTACCTTCACCAATTCGCACTCCATTCAGGATAATTGCGCCAATGCCGATTAGACACCCTTTTTCAATGTGGGCCCCATGAATAACCGCTCGATGACCGACGGTGACATATTCCCCTAAAAAAGTGATTTGACCTGGATCGCCGTGCAGTATGGCTCCATCTTGAATATTGCTATAGGCTCCGATTTCAATTTTTTCCACATCCCCCCGCACAACGGCACTGTACCAAATACTGACTCCTGGGGCGATCGCGACTTGTCCCATCACCGAGGCAGTAGGGGCAATAAAAGCCGCCTGGGAAAAATCTGGAACACTAACGGCAAGATTTGATTGATTGGGATCTAACATTGGGTTTGTAAATCAATTTTTGAAAAGTGTGAATAGAAAAGGCGATCGCGACAGCCTTAGACAACCCTAAGAAAGGTCAAGATCCCCAAACTGGGCGCGATATTGGTTTAATAAAGCTTCCATGTCGTCGGCGCGTTGTTTTTCAAATTCGGCACGTTGTTTTTCAAATTCGGCGCGTTGTTTTTCTGTTTCTACCCGTTGTCGCTCTTGCCCTAATAGAATATTAATTTCATTGTAGGAATGAAAGGGAGTACCATCGGGACAATAAATTTTTAATTCTTTTTCCGATTGATCAAAGCGAATACCCAGACGGGGACTGATCCAAGCGTGCATTTCTGCAATACTTTCTAAGCTTCCACTTTCGCCCCTCAGCCAACCCTCTAATTGGTCGCGATCGGGGTCATAAATATAATATTCCATTACTCCATAACGGTCATAGAAGAGTAATTTTTTATCCATTTCCGTTTTACTGTTAGACGGTGAAAGGATCTCAAAAACCACCTGGGGAGCCACATTTTCTTCTTCCCACTGTTTGTAGGAACCGCGATCTCCCTTGGGTCTGCCGAAAACGACCAAAATATCGGGAGCCGTTACGATATTAGAACGCCCTTCAACGGGATACCAAAACAAATCGCCCGCCACAAAAACCTGGGAATCTTGGGCATAGAGCCAATCTAAATTTTGCTCGATCACTAAAATCCAGCGAAATTGTTTCGTATTATCTGCCATCGGTTTACCATCACTTTCGGGATAATAAATGGTTGGTAATTGAGCGATCATTACTAGACTTTCCTCCTAGTATCTGGATAGATTTTAACTTACTATGTTATTTTTTGTGAACGCGATCGCCGCTTCAAATATTTGCACCCAAAACTAACTTACTCAAACAACCGAAAATAAGGATAACGTTTGGGGACACGAGGTTCTTTTTCCAGATCAAAATTAATCACCTCCCAACAAGGAGCATCTTTTCCTTCGGGACTAAATTCTACGGGCAAACCATAGAGACGGGGAATCGGGTTTTCTTCATTGCCACGCCAGGAAGAATTTCGTTCTAGATAGGCATTGACTAAGGCTCGATAACGATCTGCAATCACCACCTTGGTCGCTCGATAACCCTCAGTATAAAGGCGGTCTAGAGCTTCATGGATCTCAAACCGAATACCGTCAGGATGGGTGTGCTGACGATACCATTCCCCCTTCCAAAAACGCCAATGTCTGCCCGATTGGAGATGCACCAAATCCCTCGTCTCAGGATTCACTTCAAACGCGCCGTGACGATCGCAAAGATAGGTATCGGTCAGGGTCAGTCCTGGAATCATCTGACGACAATGGGGACACTGAATTTCGGGGCCAAAAAGGGGATATTGCAAACCAAGATTCATGATTATTACTAACGATTTTCGTCTTTGCCGTGCCTTGTGGATATATTATATCGATTTAATTTGGGGAGATTCGGGCGATCGCAGAGCCAAGTAGCCAGTAAATCAGGTAGGTTTTTTCTCTAAAAGTGGCGATAATCTCTGCCAAGCTCCGATAAAGCGTCCCTGCATGACCAAAGCAATTCCTTTCAAGGCATTAATTTCTAAATTATCAGGAGCCAATTTTAAAGCGGGTTCTAGGGCAATTTCCGCCGCCCTTCCTTGCCAATCGTAGAGATAAACAAAGGCTAAATAGGCGTGGGAGTAGGGATTATTCGGATCGAGTTTGACCAAGGATTGCAATGACGCGATCGCGGCTTGGGGATTTTGCTGTAAAACTCTCGCTAAAACCTGGGCATACGTCCAATCAAGAGAATTTTGGGATTTTTCCTGAAGACGATAACCGAGGGACACATCCACTTGTTTAAGATAATCCTGGGTTGGATCATAGACATTTAACCTGTCCACCTGTCGAAAAACAGGATCTAATCCCTTGACTCCCTTGGGTAAATTTAAGGCTAATTGTCGTAATTGAGTCACAAAATCTAGATTAGGAGTAGATAATTTAGGGGTTTTATTATCCAGCGTAATTTTAAATTCTGGAATAGTAATCTCTTCTGCTTTTCCTGTTTGATAATCTAAAAAAGTAGCTTCTAATTGGTATTCTCCCTCTGGTAAATTGCCTGTCGGTAACATTGCGGTAGATTCAGTGACTTGTAATATTTTATTTTTATCAGCATCCTTGGGCTTTATTAATGAACCTAAACCAATGGCATGATCATGAATCCAAAAAGCATCAGGATTAATTCGCGATCGCCAGGTTAATAAAACCAAACCAGAGGTTAATTTTTCCCAAGAGCCAGACCACTGATAATTAATACTCACGGGTCTTTCTACCGCAATTTTATCTGCCACACTTACCAAGTCTAGATGAATATTACTTAAGTTTTTATTGGAGGGAAGAACCACCACCGATGGATTATTACGACGGTAAAGTTCTAGAATATTTTGATCAGGCAACGACCATTTTTTAAGTGATTGAAAATCAAGATTGCTCGCTAAACTTTTCGCAAAATCTAATTGAGGTTCCCGCGCAAATCCATTGTCTCCTGTTTGGGTGATAAACCAATCGAAGGCTTGACTATCTTCTGCAACAGTTTCAGGAGTATTTCCAAGTTCTCGACCATAAACTTGAAAATTTCTTAAAGCTCCAAAATAATTGAGGGTATTATGGTTAACGGAACTGGTATTGGAAATAACGCCTAAGTTAGCAATTTGATAGGGGGTTGTTTGAATCGTTTTTTCGATTAATTCTGCGTTAGGAACGGGTTTTTCTAAGTCAGGACGAAATAAAACACCAGGACTCATCGCTAAAGTCAATTGATCGCTATTCGGAATCGGGAATAGGTTCATAATCATCACCACAAAAGCGATCGCCAACGTTCCCCAGCGCACAAACTGCCAACGTCCGCGCCAAAGCGTTAAACAATAGGCCAAAAAGATCCCTAAAATGGGTAAATAGGGAATAATATAGCGACTATCTTTATTATAGAGAGCCGAGCAAATGATATAAGTACTGACGAAAAAAACACTTAACCAAATAATACCAGGAAAGGCTTTTTTAGCATCAATTAGTAATCCTCGATTTGGAAAACGTCCGAGTAAATGTAACAATAAACCGACTAAAGGAACAATTAATAAAACCCAGGAAGCCGCTAGGGGTAAATCCTTCCCGTAATAAGTCCAAGCCGCTAAGCTATTAACAGAAGGATCACCTTCTAAGGCGGCGGGAATTGCATTAGAATTTTGGGCTGTACTAAAGAGATAAATCCAATTTGTCCGATACCAGGGAAACCAAATAAAAATAGAAAAAATAAAGCCAACTAAAAGTTGTAAAATTCTTTCCCACTGTCGTTTGAATAAATAACTAATTTTTAACCAAGCAACGGGGCCAACTAGATAGAATAAAATACTTTGTTTCGTAAATAGTCCTAAGCCAAAACAGAGTCCAAACAGAATTGCATAAAGCCATTGTCCTCGTCGATGTTGGGCGGTTTTCCAGAGGGTTAAACAGGCAAAACAGGCGATCGCTAAAACTAATAAAGGCGTATCTAATAAAAATTGTAATCGGGTTTGATACAGTCGAGGAAATAATACGGAAAAAGCCGCTCCCCAAAGACCAATTTCTGCATTAAATAGAGTTTTACCAATAATATAAACGGAAAAAATTAAAACCGCACTATAGAGAAAATTAGTTAATAATGCCTGATCATTACCCAGTCCCCAAATTTGTTGAAAGGGAACACTCGCCAAATAGGTCAAAGGAGGATATTTAGTCGATAGCATCCAAAATTGTCGCCACCATTCTCCCTCTAGAAAATTCGGGTTTTGCAACGCTCTTAGATATTCCAAGGAATAGGTCAGATGATTACTCTGATCCCAAGCGGGAACGGATTGATCTAAACTCAACCAGAGGCGATCGCAGAAATTACTAACCAACCAAATAAGTCCTAAAATAAGTCCTATTTTGGGTTTTGTAAGCTCTGTTTGTGATTCTTTGATATTTATCATTAAATTAAGGGTTTTAATATAAAAATTCTCAGGAATAGTAGCAATTAGGAAATAATGTTAGGATAAAATCCAGAACACCGTTTCTCAGTTTAAGGCACTATCTGTCCCCATTAATCGATTCTGTGAACCCTACGAGATCGCCCCTTCCCGTAAGGGAAACAAGCGGGTACTGATTTTTTGTTGGTGTTACGAATCTTTCGTGCTGGGTCAAAAGCCCAAAAATCGAGCTTTACTGCATTTACAGAGTTTCCTATGTCAATATACGAGGCATGTCCACTGGTTCAGAAAAATTGTCTTTGCGGGCTAATTTTGTCGTTTTGGGGTGTTACTACGTCTTCAAGTGTAAATTTTTGTTAGGGAATTCAACATTTCTGCTACTTCCCCGATCAAGACATTCGAGATACAGTAACGAATTTTCAATAAAAATATCTTAATTGGTGGGAATACTTTTCGATCGCAATTCTTCAATAAAAATCTTGAAACTCGGATTGAGCGAATAGTTTTCAAGCAAATTTTCTTTTGTTGCGTAGGGTAGAGCAATTCGTTGATAACATTTAGATTTTTTAACAAACCTCGTTAATATTAATTTTTCAATGATTGTTTTTTCTAATCGGGCAGAACAATTATCAATGTCTGATTTTTCATCGTCTTCACAATATAGGGGCAACAACCAACATTCAATAGAATGAACAGCGATCGCAAAAATAATTCTTTCCCCGTAGCGTTGATAAAATTCAGGGTCGAGCAAACTCTTAAATTTGTTTTTAACGTTTTCAATTAATTGGTTCGGACTTAAGCTATTACCATCTTGATCAATTTGAGCTATTTTGTATTGTAGTGAAATATCGGTATCAATGTGAATAATTACATAATCTTTTGATTCAAAGGCTTCCTGAAAATCTGGGGAGTTACAATACTGAAATACTTGACTCCATCCTCCTAATTTATTTTTATCACCAGGATTTAAGGATGTTACCCTAATATTGTCATCTCCAAAATAACCAGCCAAAATTGCTCTAATTACGGCTTGATCAGTTCTTCCTTCAGTGACCAATCCAAATGAAATCTTCATAATTAAAAATTCTCAGGTAATCCTCCGATATATCCTCTTAAGAAAGCTTCCGATAATCTAACAGGTTTTTTTCCTTCGGGTGCTTTGGGTGGAAAAACTTGATCAGCTCTTGTATGACCTGAAAGTTTACGACTAATAACATAGAGTTTTTGTTCTTCATCATGTAAATCTAAACCATCTAAAATAGCTGGATTATGAGTCGTTAAAATAACTTGTTTATCATGTTTTTTAGCTAATTCCACTATTTCTTCGATTAAACGACGGCATAGGAGAGGATTTAAGGAACTATCAATGTTATCAATGGCAAAGA
>JBEIFD010000225.1:0-6411 GCA_040382535.1 Merismopediaceae cyanobacterium | reverse complement strand
GCTGAAAATAACCCCGCCATAGACATTCATATTGCGCTGCATATTTTCGGGATAAACTAACAAATTTTTCACTAAATCTGTCATTTCCTGAACCATGAAATGGGTCAAAATGCAACTGTCAGGAAAAACGACTCGTTCCACCGAACTATGGGAAATATCGCGTTCGTGCCAAAGAGCCACATTTTCGAGAGCCGCGACTGCATGACCCCGAGTAATTCTGGCCATTCCCGTCAAGCGTTCCGAACGAATAGGGTTGCGTTTGTGGGGCATGGCCGAAGAGCCTTTTTGACCTTTTGAGAAATATTCTTCGACTTCTAAAACGTCTGTCCGTTGCAAATTCCGAATTTCTACGGCGAAACGTTCTAAAGAGGCTCCAAGCAAAGCCAATTGTTGGACGTATTCAGCGTGAATATCGCGGGAAATCACTTGGGTTGAGGCCGTATCAGGTGTAAGTCCCAATTTCTGACAGGCGATCGCTTCTATACGGGGATCAACATTGGCATAGGTTCCCATTGCTCCTGAAATTTTACCGACAGAAATTGTGTCCCGTAACCGCACCAGGCGATCGCGTCCCCGAAAAATCTCCGCCAACCAACCCGCTAATTTAAAACCAAAGGTAATCGGTTCAGCGTGAATCCCGTGAGAACGACCGACCATCACCGTATAACGATGTTGTTGGGCTTGATATCTTACAGCCTGACTCAAATTCTCTAATTGTTGCAAAATCAAATCCAAACTGGCGATCAACTGCAACGCCAACGCCGTATCTAAAACATCCGAACTGGTTAAACCCAAATGAATATAACGCCCCGCATCTCCCACATATTCATTCACATTGGTCAGGAAAGCGATCATATCGTGACGGACTTCCGCCTCAATCTCTAAAACTCGCTGAGGATCAAAATTTGCCTTAGCCTTAATTTCTTCCACCGCATCCATCGGAATGTACCCCAATTCAGCCTGGGCTTCACAGACGGCAATTTCCACATCTAACCAAGTTTTCAGTTTATAAGCTTCTGTCCAAAGCGCGCCCATCTCAGGCAGGGTATAACGTTCTATCACGGTTAATAGGTCAATACAACCTTTCTATTTTACTACCGACGCGCCCCTTCTCTTTCTTAAAAATCAAACTTAATCCTTATACCAATCTCGCAGATGGGAGGCAAAATCCGAGAGTTCATCATCATTTTCTCCCCCGTGATAGGCTAATATCTCTGATTCTCGCTCATTGAGTAGTTGATGTTGTTGGTCATGAATAGCAGAAGATTGGGCAGATTTATGGAGAGCTTTTTTAACCAGATTAACCAAATTTTGAGCAGTCAAAGTTTGATTACATAATCCTTCTTTTCTCAAAAAATCCTCTAATTCAGCAAGAGCCACGTCGTAATCATCCAGACTCACTAAAACTTGGGTTTCGAGTTCACCAACCGTTAATTTTTGAGAATATCCCCCTCGTTTTTTAACAAATCTTTCTAAGAAAATTAAGATCAAGTAGGCTTCACTACAAATATCTTGATGGGTAATAGAGAGTGGAGTCGCCTTACGCAGAGGATCTCGCAATACCGCTGCAATTCCCTGTAAAACACAGGCTCGAATTTGTTCCTGAAACTCTTGTGCTTTCTGAATTTGGTAAACCTTGCCCTCTTCACTCGAAGCATAGAGCGACGGTAAACGATTTAGGGCATAAGTCGCAATTTCTCCTGGCTGGAGGTGCCTTGCTGTATTAACAGGTAATTTTTTAAGTTGGGCAAAAATTTCTCGTTTGACAAATACCTCCATCAGATTAAAGCAAGTCGAACGAGTTTTTTTTTCTGTGTCTGATGTTGGTTTTAGACGAGACAGACTATTCATGAATCCCAAGGACTCCCAATTATGCTGCATTTTTGATGTTTTAAAGTTATCACACTCAACTCTATTTAGCCAATTACAAATCCTATTTGGGATGAATTTTCGAGGATTTAAGTCAATATTAAAGCGTCGAGGGGATAGATAAAGAGGTATTGATAAAAGAACCTCATTTAGAAAACGAGGCGATCGCGCGGCTACTATTCCTACACATCAAATTACCATACTTAAGTGAAAATACTGTAGAGAAATTGCAAGAAGACGTGTTAAATTCTCTCAAGGATAAACTAATTAAAAAAATCTTATCCATGCTGTTTAGATAGTTGAGGCGTTCCCATTTCTGGAAAACGCAATGATTCAATCTTGGCCAATCTAATGACTCTTTTTCCCAGATTAAATTGGGTAATTATCTTGTCTGTCATGGCGATCGCGTTCTCTCCTTTCCAGGCGATCGCGGGTTCACCGCCAACAAAAATAGAATTTATACGAAAATCCCTTTCCGCATTGAGAACGGAAAAGGTCGAATTTCCCAGTCGAAAAATGGCTGGGTCAAGCCAAATAGAATTTACGAGTAAACCTGTCGGCGAAACTAATACAGATACAATACAGTTTCCCCAACTGAGGAATATTGGCATTGAAATTAGCCTGAAAGCAGTTCCCCATCCCACCATAATTCCCCTATCTCGTCTTTATTTTGGGGATTGGCAGCCTAATTTGCTCACCGCACCGATTCCGAGTCAAAACTTGAGCTTATTCACTGGCTCTTTGACCAAGATACAATTTTTCTCTCAGCAGACAGGAGACATTCTCCCCGTCGAGAAAGACCCTCCCTCTCAAGATATTTGTCCTCTCTCGGTGGATTTGACGAAAAAAGCTGACCCAATCCCCCTAGCTCAACTGACAGTAGATGACCAGACTATTACCTTGCAGATCCAAGGCACGACGGTTCTCGATCAATCAATGCTCTTGAATGATCCAAAAATTAGCGAAATTCTTAAGCAAAATCAAGAGAAAAAACTAACAAAAGCAGAATTTATCCCAATTTATCAAGAAATTGCTAAATCTCTGACTCAAATTTATCTCAATCAGGGCTATATCACCTCCAAAGCCGTTCCCCAGGAAAATTTAGAAATTCCCGTAGATGGCGTTGTTACGATTCCCATTCTCGAAGGGCGTTTAAAAGAAATTCTCCTGATCGGTAGGGGAAGACTGAATCCTAATTATCTCTGCGATCGCCTGGGATTAGCCATTGGAGTTCCTCTTAATATTATTCGTGTGGAAGAACAACTCAGACTACTCAAACAAAATCCCCTCTTATCGGGCATCAACGGCAACCTTAAAAATTCAGGAACAGCAGGACTCAGCATCTTAGAAGTTACCGTTCAAGAAAGCCAACCGTTCAGTGCAAACTTCAGTTTTGATAACTATTCACCGATTAGCTTAGGCTCGGAAAGGATGGGCGTTTCACTGGGATATAAAAATCCGACGGGTTTAGGAGATGACCTCTCAGCGACCTATTATCGTTCCACGACGGGCGGCTTGAATCTAGCGGATTTTACCTATCGTGTTCCTCTCAACCCAATGGAGGGAAGTCTGCAACTACGAGCCATTCCCACCTGGACGAAAGTGACTCAAGCTCCCTTTGATCAATTTGATATCAGAGGAACTAATCCTGTTTATGAAATTAATTATCGTCAGCCGTTGGTACGGAGTATTCAAGACGAATTTGCCCTTTCTCTGGGCTTTCGTTATCAAGACGGAGAAACCCTTGGTTTAGGCCGACCCGATTTGTTTGGTAATAGTAGTACGAGTGTTATCCAGTTTAGTCAGGATTATTTGCATCGAGACCCCGATGGTTTATGGTTTTTCCAATCCCAATTAAACTTTGGAACAGGTTTATTTAATGCCACTCAACAAGCCGATCCCTTGCCCAGTGGAAACTTTTTTAGCTGGGTCGCCCAAGGGCAACGATTGCAACGATTAACGAAAGATCAATTATTAATTATTCAAGGCAGTTTACAACTCACTCCAGATAGTCTTTTACCCGATTATTTGTTTATTATTGGCGGCGGTCAATCGGTACGGGGTTATGTTCAAAATGCCCGTTCGGGAGATAATGGATTTCGTTTTTCTGTTGAGGATCGGATTACTTTAGTACGGAATGAGGAGGATGTTTCTATTTTTGAAATTGCACCGTTTATGGATATGGGTTCAGTCTGGAATAGTGCGGGCAATCCCACTCAGTTACCCCCTAAGACTTTTTTGATTAGTGCGGGTCTGGGACTCATTTGGAATAATGCTTTTTCTCTTAATGGTTTAAATCTACGTTTTGATTATGGAATTCCGATTGTTGATCTACAAAGTCCTGTTAATAATCTCCAGAATGATGGCATTTATTTCCAGGTAAATTATCAACCGTTGTTTAAGAAATAGCCTTTTGACTACTGATTTTGATTATTTTTTCTATTGCATAACTATTGTCTAATTCATGAACGATCTAACGAACTCCAATGATGGTACAAACCTTGCAACCAGTCGCTATCAAACAGCGTTGAACTGTCTGGACAATCCCAAGAGTAAGCTATCCGCCCAAGAGGTTTTAGAAATTTTAGCGGCGCGGAATGAGCTTCAGCGTGTTTTGAAAAATGAGCAATCTATTCCTCCTGATTTACTGTCTCAGATCTATGATTTAGATGCTAAATTGAAAGGAAATGCTAACAAAGTTAATCGAGCGATCGCCCTAGCGGAATATCGAGAAAGTTTGCCCGAACCGCCCCAGGACTGGTGGTGGCAACTAGACAGTAAAAATGCGAATTTACTCCTCAAGGGCCTAGCGATTTTAACCTGGACAGGAAGCTTAGGATTATTGGCAAATATTGCCAGTCGTTTTTTGAGTGGTGGAATTGGGGTAGTGGGGGCGTCTGCTATTTTTTTTCCGAGCTTTTTGACCATGCTCCAGGCCAGAAGTGAACTCACGGAAGCAGGTCAACAGCGATTTGAAAAAACCTTGATTCAATTAGGGGTTCCCCACCAGTATCGGGATGCGATTAAATTTCTGACACTGTTGATATTGTTTAGCTTTTTATTAGAGTTTTGGTTTCTGATTCCGAGTATTTCTGAAATTTATACTCAGCAAGGCGTGCGGAGTGCTAAAAACAGTACGCAATTTGGGAACTACCTGAAGCCAAGAAATTAATACTTCAATCGCAAAAATCCTACCAAGATTTAGGCGATAGTGCGAAAACCCAAGAAATTGATCAATTACTCCAAGAAATTGGTCATAAATAAATCCTATTTCTCGATTAACTCAATCTTCTCCTACAAATTAGCTATCAAAATTATGACTATCTCTACTCTGCTAACGCGCTCGCTTGTTACTGCCCTTTTACTACCCCTGGGGACTGCTAATGTTCTTTTAGCCCAGGTTACGCCTGCCAATGATGGCACGGGAACGGTTGTCAATACCAATGGCAATCAATTCAATATTGAGGGGGGAACCCTCTCAGGAAACGGGGCTAATCTTTTCCATAGTTTGGAGAAATTAGGCTTAAATCGGGATCAAATTGCCAATTTTCTGGCCAATCCCCAGGTACAGAATATTTTGACCCGTGTGGTGGGCGGTGATGCGTCGATTATTAATGGTCTCATTCAGGTATCGGGGGGGAATGCCAATCTCTATCTGATGAATCCTGCGGGGGTGATTTTTGGCCCCAATGCGATGATTAATGTGCCTGGGGATTTTGTTGTCACGACTGCGACGGGCATTGGTTTTGGCAATGATCAATGGTTTAAGGCGGTTGGCAGTAATGATTACCAAACGTTAATTGGGAATCCGTCCCAGTTTGCGTTTGATTTGGCCAATCCTGGGGCAATTTTCAATGCAGGGAATTTAACCGTTGGCGAGGGGAAAAATATTTCTCTCATTGGCGGCACCGTGTTGAACACAGGAACGATTAGTGCGCCTGGGGGAGATATTACCATCGCGGCAATCCCTGGAACGAGTCGGGTAAAAATTTCTAAGGCGGGTAATTTGGTTAGTTTGGAGGTGGAGTTGTCACCGAACCCTGACAAAAGCCAAAAAATTAATCCTTTAGATTTACCAACTCTGTTGACGGAAGGGGCGATTTTCCTTGAAAATACGGAGACAAATTTAGCTCAGGGATCGGTAATTACGGAGGGAGTGATCAGCGCGGCGGGAACCCAAGGCGGACAGGTGGCTCTCATCGGTCAGCAGGTCAGTGTGAGTAATGCTTCTATTGATGTTTCGGGGGTGAATGGTGGGGGAACGGTTCGGGTTGGAGGGGATTATCAGGGTAAGGGGTCTATTCCGAATGCGACAAAAACTTTGGTTGATGGGAAGTCTCAGATTAAGGCGGATGCTTTGGGTCAGGGTGATGGCGGTAGGGTGATTGTTTGGGCGGATGGCAATACTCAGTTTGATGGAAAGATTTCGGCAAAGGGGGGTTTGACACTCCCCGCACTGAAGTACGGGGATTCTTAAGCAGTCCAAAGACGGACTCTTAACGGCGAAGTCAATGCGCCTCTACTTGCTCTACTGAGGTCAAG
>JBEIFD010000224.1:0-6442 GCA_040382535.1 Merismopediaceae cyanobacterium | reverse complement strand
CGTTAAATAGGCAACATCAGGACAACGACCTCGATTAATCGTATAACAAGGTGTTTCGGTATAAACTTCTCCCCCGATCTGCTCGTTATTTTTATAATTAATCCACAAAGAAGCGAGTCGAGCCTGCACCTTACCGTGTTTTGCTGTCATGCCATTTTTTGCTAATAATTGTCCATTAGACCATTCTGTTCCGTCGGGGGGATTTGCTAACCACTCTTCTAGGGAAAATGTGGGAACCAAAGGAGGCGCGATCGCAGTAGTAACCATTTAAAAACCTTAGCTAAGTAACACAAATATAAAACTTTGTAGAAAATTTAGAATAAAAGTGAATTGTTAAAATCTTATCTAATTTGGATTGGGTTATAGTCTTTATTTTATCGGCGATCCTCTTAACTAATTGCTGAAAATTAATTTATGTATGCTAGAGACAACGGCTATTATGATTATAATATAAATAAATATTATCCACCTTAAGTAAATTAAGCAGAATTTTCTCCTATGCCTCCTCGTTGGCCCCGTGAACCCGATCGCAAAGATCCCGACTATCGCCGTTTAGATGATCGCATGAATTTTGCGGTTCATGTTGGCATATTTCTCGCAACTAATTCTGGGTTTTGGTTTGTTCATAACCTCAAGCAAGCAGAATGGCCTTGGTTAGTTGGTTTTAGTGGCATTTGGTTTGGTTTACTGCTAATTCATTTGATTTATATCACTCTAATCGCCGATTATTCTTTAAAATCCAATGGCTAATACTCCCTCTACCCAAACCATCGAAGCTCTTGCCGCCGAAATTGGTGAGCAAGTTTATATTGATGTTGCCAAATGGCATCTTTTTTTAGCAGAAGCCCATCTACATACCACCGTTGCTGAACAGGTTTATCCCCTCCTAGAGGATGATGAACTCAGTGCAGGGGCGATCGCGTCTATCTTGCAAAATATTTCCGTTCCTCTGGGCGGCGGTAAATTAAAGGCTTCCCTCGCAGACCTTATTCCCGCGACTTCCCAAGCGAATTTATTGAGCCTCTTAGAAGACTATCAACGCGATCGCTGATCAAGTTCCCCAAAAATTGTCTTTTGTGAAGAAACTTTTTATTCCGATCTTCGTCATCAAGATAACGTGTGTGAGGAGTAAAAACAAAGAAAGCTCTTGGGGTCGAAACAAGGAAAGACACCAGGGGCTTTTTCTTGCATAATTGGAGTTAGTAAATATTCACGTGAATTATATAAATTCAATTCAAAAAAAAGGACTATTATAAAATGCCAGAGTTTCAACTGCGACCCAATACGATTGATGGGATTTTTCAAAGAACAATTTGGGAAGAAAATGAATATCGCATTCCCGATCGCCTGAGTCCAGAAAGTCGGATTATTGATGTGGGGGGTCACATTGGTTTATTTTCCTATTTGTGTTGGCAAAGAGGCGCGAAAAATATCACTGCTTTTGAACCGAATAAAGAAAGCTATGAATTAGCAAAATCAAATCTTGCCCATACTTCTGTTTCTTTGATTAATAAAGCCGTTTGGCGGTCTGATAGATTGGTGAATGAGAAATTGTTTTTAACGGAATTTTCTGAAATGCACTTAGATGGGCCTGATGTCGTTGAACCAGGAACCATGAATACGGGAACGCCTTCAGTTTTTGCAGAAAAAGGGGAAGGAATAGAGACGATTTCCCTAGATAGTGTAATTGGTAACGAAACCGTTGATATTTTAAAAATCGACTGTGAAGGAAGTGAATTTCCTGTATTATTAACTTCTAAAAAACTCAAGCAAGTTCGCTTTATTACGGGGGAATATCATTTGGTCAATCTGCCCGCGATCGCCCAGGTTGAAGGCTATGATAAATATTCGGTGGGAACCTTAGCAGATTTCTTTACTGCTTTACGTTTTCAGGTAGAATTTTTGCCCCATCCTGCCCCTAAATTTTCAGCAATTTTAGGAAATTTCTTTGCCTATAATCTGGATTAATTTAGCTTTTCTTAGGAACAAGGATTTAACAAGTTATGCGTTTAATACGAAGTTTCTGAAATACCATTAATATTTTGTAGGGGTTTGGTTTCCAAATACATAGAGTGTAAATTTTATGATCTCGCTAAACTGGTTTTAAATTGCATCCGTTTAACGAATTGGGATAAAACAAAACTAATCAAAAAATACACGATCGCGGCGAAACTATACATTTCAATTAAACGACTATCCCGTTGGGCGATTTTAGAGGCCGCTCCCAGAAAATCCGTTCCTGAAATGACATAAACCAAAGAAGTATCTTGAAATAAAACAATCGTTTGGGTCAATAAAACGGGTAACATATTGCGAAACGCCTGGGGTAAAATCACATATAACATTTGTTGAGAATAATTAAAACCCATCGCCTTAGCCGCCGAGACTTGTCCTGTGGGGATCGATTGAATTCCTGCCCGAATAATTTCGCAATAATAGGCAATTTCAAACAGGGTAAAGCTAATTAAGGCCGTTTGATCAGGGCCGATAGTAATCGGAGTGGCGGAAGTGGTGAACCATTGACCGAGGAGGGGAACCAAAAAATAAAACCAAAAAATTACCAAAACCAGGGGAATCGATCGCATCAAATTCACATAGACCGTTGCCACTAAAACCAGGGGTTTAATACTCGAAAGTCTCGCCATCGCCAGCAGAGAACCGAAAATGATTCCCCCCGTCATGGCAGTAAAGGTCAGAACTAGGGTATATTGCATCCCTTGACCGAGATAGGGCAGCGATCTCGAAATTACACCAAAATCAAAATCACCCATCGTTAACGCCCCTGGAGATAGCCTGGAATTTGGGTTTTAGATTCAATTAAAGCCATCAAACGGTTAGCGGTAAAAGCCACAATAATATAAAGAATGGTCACCACCGTAAACACCTCAAACCCTTGAAAGGTGTATTCATTCATTTGTTTAGCTACTGCGGTAAGTTCCAACATCCCAATGGTTAATCCCACCGAAGAATTTTTGAAAATATTCATCAATTCACTGGTCAAAGGCGGGATCATAATCCGAAAAGCAACGGGCAACAACACATAACGATAGACCTGGGGCAAGGTAAACCCGATCGCCAGTCCTGCACCTTTTTGTCCAACGGGAAGGGATAAAATACCCGCTTTCACCTGTTCGGCAATCCGTGCTGAGGTAAAAAATGCCAGACTAATCACCGCCGTCGAAAATTCAGGAAGGGGCAGATCCTGTTTAATCCAATCCCCCAAATTTTGTGGAACCAGTTCAGGTAAAACGAAAAACCACAGAAACATCTGCACAATTAAGGGAATATTGCGAAAAATCTCCACATAGCTATCTGCGAATAAGACCCAGCCTTTAATCGGTAAGGTTCGTATAACCCCGACAATAACACCGAGAATTAGCGCAATTACCCAAGCAGTCAGAGAAGTCGCGATCGTCCAGAGCAAACCTGAGAAAATCCACTGATAATACTTTTCTCCTCCCGTTGCCACTTCATCAAAAAAAACAAGCCAGTTCCAGTTATAGCTATTCATGGAGATTTTTCCTTAAAAAAGAGAATTTAATTCAATTAAACCCCTTTATCCGTTGGGTTTTTAATGGCTTCTTTTAGTTTGGGACTCATGGGTAAATTGAGATTCACATTTTTAGGAGGAATGGGTTTAGTGAACCATTTAGCGTAAATTTTGTTAATTTCTCCTGTTTTCATCAAATTTTTGAGAGAATTATCAACAACGGCCTTGAACTGGGGATCATTTTTACGGAACATCAGTCCATAGGGTTCAACGGAGAGGGATGGCCCGACGATCGCGAAAGCTTTCGGATTTTTCGATTGGGCAATTAAACCAGCCAGCAAGACATCATCCATCACAAAAGCACTAGCTCGTCCCGATTCCAACATTAAAAAAGACTCAGCATGATCTTTACCGTAGAGATTTTTCACATTGATACTTTTGCCCTTTTCATTTTGCTTAATATAGCGATCAGAAGTGGTTCCTGTGGTGGTAACAACGGCTTTTCCATCCAGATCGGAAAGATTTTTAATTCCTGAATCTTTTTTGACTGCCATGCGTACCGAAGTCACAAAAGGCGCGACACTAAAAGCCACTTGTTTTTGTCTTTCTACACTGTTGGTGGTGGAGCCACATTCTAGATCAATGGTTCCATTCGTCATCAAGGGAATACGGGTTTGGGAGGTAACAGGATTGGTTTTAACCTGTAATTTCGGCATTTTTAGCTCTTTTTTGATGGAATCAACGACTTTATTACATAAGTCAATGGAATAACCAACGGGTTTTTGCTTATCATCTAGGTAGGAAAAGGGAATGGAGGATTCCCTTACGCCCAGCACGATTACGCCCGAATCCTTGATTTTTTTCAGGGTTCCCGTCAGTTCTTTGGCTTGAGAATTGGCCATACTGCCCGTTGCGATGACTCCGATTCCTGCGATCGCGCTGATTTTCAAAAAAGTTTTACTCAACATGATTAAATCTCCTTAAAAAAATTGATGTATCCAAACTATAAAACAGAATCAGTAAAATGAGAAAGATTCCCAGGGCGATCTCTGTTTTTAAATGACACTTTAATTTCAAACATTATAACGAGTCGTTAAATAAAAATTTAACTCTTCACTTAATTGATTAAAAGAAAGACAGGATATGCCCTTTGAATCAATCCTAGTTCTATCCACTGAACCAGTGCCTATTTATCCAAAAATAAAAGAATTGTTATCTGGTAAAAAATTAGAGCGATCGCTGATTAATGGATAGTTTTTAATTCTAAAATGCGATCGCTGAAATCGAAAAACGAAAAATCCCCCTATAAATCTTTAGGGGGAAATGAGCATAAATCTGAAAATAACAACTAATCGCTAGTTGTGGGAATAACTTCTGCGATCGCGGGTTCCTTAAAGACAATACGCAACCAAGGCGGCGCAATAAAAGTCGTTAAAATCACCATCACAATAATAGCCGCATCCGTTGCGGGGTCTAACGCTCCACTGGCCGCACCAACAGCCGCAAACACTAAACCGACTTCCCCTCGTGGAATCATGCCCACCCCGATCGCCAATTTATTGAGACCTGGCTGGCCAAAGAGAGTGAAACCCGTGACGACCTTACCGATAATCGCCACCACAATTAAGAACGCCGCAATAATCAAACCCTCTCGATTACTCGGAATCAAGGGATTGAGAACCCCTAAATCCGTTTTCGCACCCACGCAGACAAAGAAAATCGGCACAAAAATATCAGCAATAGGAATCACTTGCTCCTCTAATTCTTTCCGTTTTTCCGTTTCTGCTAAGATTAAACCCGCCGCAAAGGAACCTAAAATCGCTTCTAGTTGAATAATTTGGGCAATATAGGCAAAAACAAAGGCAATACTCAGGGAAACCAGTAATAATTGCCCTCTAGTCTTCATGCGATTCACTAAACTCACATAAAAAGGACTGAGAAAACGTCCTAGTACGATAGAACCAATCACAAAGGCTCCCGCACTGAAAATCAAGTAAATCACGTTACTAATCTGGATTTCACCCGTTTTTGCTAAACTGGCAACCACCGCCAGCACCACAATACCCAAAATATCATCAAGAACGGCGGCTCCGATAATAATTTGACCTTCATTGGAACCGAGTTGGTTAATTTCTGATAAAACCTTAGCGGTAATGCCAATACTGGTCGCAGTTAAAGCGGCTCCTGCAAAGACGGCGGGAATGGTATCTACATGAAAGATTGTGATTAAGCCCACCACTCCCAAAAGAAATGGCGTAACAACCCCAACGACTGCCACGATCGCAGCTTGAGGCCCGACCCGAATTAATTCTTTGAGATCCGACTCTAGCCCAATTTCAAAGAGTAAAATAATCACCCCCAATTCCGACAGAACCGAGATGACTTCACTCTGGGCATCAAACACCGATTGAGCGGCTTGTTGGCTCAGGGGAGAGGTGTTGATCAAAAATTGCATGAGCAAAGAGTCACTGGCATTTGCACCACTTTCGGGAAACAGCAATAATTTAAAGGCAGAAACACCAATTAAAACCCCTCCCGTTAATTCTCCCAGCACAGGAGGAAGATTGATTCTTAAGCAAAGTTCGCCACCGAGTTTACTGGCAAAGTAGATCAGGACTAAACTGAGGAGGACTCCCGCTAGGATGAGGGAACTGCTGGCTTCTTCGTTTTGGTTGGCCGTCGCCAGGAAAGGCAAAATGTGGAGGTTGGGGATTAGTAAACTCATTCCTGTTTATAGATACCTTAGATTTAATGACTCCACTTAATTTAGCGTAGGGAAGAGCTTTCGTTATCGAAAAAAAAACTTTTCTGGATCAATACCTTTGCCAAAATAAAAGCCTGCAAAAATTTTGGCAAAACTCGCAAAATCCCCCACACATAGATGTTTGACTTGAAAAGTAACACTAAGTCTCAAACCCTTATAGTACAAAGGATACATTAAAAAAAACCTTT
>JBEIFD010000223.1:0-6465 GCA_040382535.1 Merismopediaceae cyanobacterium | reverse complement strand
GCTATTGGATATTTGAGTGGTAGTGCTACCATTCCAAAAATAGATTTGAGAACTGCCATAATAATAGTCGGAACCAGACCAGACAACATTGTTCCCTGATATTTGGGGAGAGGAATTATAGGCATAATAGTCAGATATTTGAGTAGTTGTGTTCCCATCCGAGAAATAGACTGTGTCAGTAATAGGGTAAGGGTAATAGTCCTGATAGAACCTTACCCAGGCTATATTATTTCCTGAGATTTGGGGATCTGTCCCGTTGTATCCCAAGATAGGGCTAGTCTCTGTTGATTGTCCAGAAAATAGATTGTTTGTACTCAAAGGCTGAATGGTATTGGCGACGGAGGGTTGCAAAATTGGATTAAGCGAATTAGTATTAGACATTTTCTTATCACTCCCTAAAACTGAATTGTTAGAGCATACTAACATTCTAGCAATTTCTTTAAGTTTTGACTTTGGTTTTAAACCATTAAAAAATATCCAATTTTTTGTAGTGCAGGCATCTTGTCTGCTTAATAACAAGGAAAAAAGGACAGGCAGGATGCCCCACAAGATAGGATAATTTATTTTTTGGTATTCTCTTAAAGGGAAATAGGCGACATAGGCGATCGCGTTTTATTGATTAAAGATAAATTAGTGATCGCGTTCAGTTGATTAAAGGTACATAGGCGATCGCGCTTCTACTGACAGAATCGTAAAAACAATTATAATCAAAAAAAGTTCAACCCTAATTTACTATGAATTTACTACTCAAACCTGAACATCAAAAACTGATTGAAGCCCAACTCAACACAGGACGCTACGCAAATCCCGACGAAATTATTGCTGAAGCCTTAGAGCTACTAAACAAGCGTGACCAGTATCAAGAATGGAGCGAGGAAATTGGTCGAAAAATTGACATCGCCGCCCAACAACTAGATCGAGGCGAAGGAATTGATGGTGAGAGCGCGATCGCCCTGCTACGAAAAAAAACTTCAAAAAAACAGTGAAATTTAAGTTTTCATGAATTCATATATCATCGCCCCAGAAGCCATGAGTGATCTTGAACAAATCATAGATTATTTAGCAATGGATAATGTTAATAAAGGAGAAAATTTTCTAAATGAATTCAACAAAAAATGTCGCTATTTAACCCAATTTCCGATGATGGGTCGTAGTTATCGTGAAATTCGTTCCTATCTACGTGGCTTACCGATGAAAAAACATATTATTTTTTATCGTGTCTTAAATGATGGACTTGAGATTATGCGTGTCGTTCCCGCTAATCGGGATTTAGAAGCTATTTTTTCAGACTATTAATAAAATTTGAACACAATCAATAGGCGATCGCATTTTTTTGTTTAAGAGTAAATAGGCGATCGCAATTTATAACTGGGGTTGAACACTCTTTTTACTTGTAAAAATAGCTATTTCCCGTCTTAATTTCTCTCCAATTTGATCCTCCACAACATCCAAATCATAATCCATTTGTAAACCTAACCAAAAACGTGGCGACATATTAAAAAAACGAGCCAACCGAAGAGCCGTATCAGCCGTAATACGTCGTTTACCGTGAATAATTTCGTTAATTCGTCGTGGAGGAACCCCCAGAGCCAGAGCTATTTGGTTTTGACTAAGATTCATCGGCTTAAGAAATTCCTCTAACAATATCTCGCCTGGATGAACGGGCATTAACTTTTCTTCATTCATAGTTTTGACCTCAATGATAATCAACAATTTCTACGTTGAGCGCATCACCCTCTTGCCACTCAAAACAAATTCGCCATTGATCATTAATCCGAATGCTGTACTGACCATTCCTATTCCCCACCAAACGCTCCAAACGATTAGCAGGGGGAACACGCAAATCTTGAAGCGTTTCTGCTCGATTCAGCATTCGTAGCTTACGCAAAGCCACCTGTTGAATATCTGATGGCAACTTACGCGATCACTGGCATGCAAAGATTTTTTGAGTTTCCTTGTCCTTAAAATTGCGGATCACATTTTTAAAATATTACATCATGTTTATTACAAAATAACGCCTTGCGTTAAACTTCAAAACAGATATTTACAGCGATCGCGTTTTGTTGGTTAAAAGTAAATAGGTGATCGCGTTTTGTTGGTTAAAAGTAAATAGGCGATCGCGTTTTGGTGATTAAGGGAAAAATCGCGATCGCAAAAAAGTGTTAAAATAATTAGAGTGTCCTTTCAAAATAGTCAAAAACAATGAAATGGCAAGAAAGAATTACCAGTAATCCCTCAGTTTGTCATGGAAAAACCTGCATAAAAGGAACCCGTATCATGGTTTCCGTCGTTTTGGATAACCTAGCCGCAGGTATCAGCAATGAAGAAATATTGCAAAGCTATCCATCTTTAAATCAACTTGATATT
The DNA here is from genome assembly GCA_040382535.1 of Merismopediaceae cyanobacterium. Taxonomy (GTDB): domain Bacteria; phylum Cyanobacteriota; class Cyanobacteriia; order Cyanobacteriales; family Microcystaceae; genus Snowella. Next base: position 4,098 of record JBEIFD010000223.1, on the reverse strand, counting down.
CAGGCGGCCATCTCCTATGCCGCAGAACTCGCCCGTGAACGCATCATCTCGGCTTAAAATTGTAAACCATGAAATTTAAAATTGATGAAAATTTACCCGTAGAATTTGCTGAACTTCTACAAAATGCTGGTTATGATGCCATGACCGTTCATCAACAAAATTTAAAAGGAGAAAAAGATCCCATTCTTCTGGATATTTGTCAGCAAGAAAATAGGATTTTAGTAACCCTCGATTTAGATTTTAGTAACATTAGAAACTATCCTCCAGAACAATTTTTAGGAATTATCGTATTACGAGCTAATCGTCAAGATAAACCATACCTAATGTCAATCTTTCAACAAGCGATTCCTTTATTAAATCAAGAACCAATTGTTCATCGCTTATGGATTGTAGAAGAAAAACGGCTCAGAATACGAGGAGAGGATTAAAAACTGTCTTAAAACAAGCTAAAAAATAATTACCTTTTTAAAAATCATAGCGATCGCGTTTTTTGGTTAAAGGGAAATAGGCGATCGCATTTATTAATAAAAATCACTCAAAAACCTTACTCAAAGTCTTATTATTTTAAACATTGTCAGAATCCGATTTTTTAGAAAAATAAGCATAGTTAAAAAGTGTTTTAATCCTCCATGAAAAGTCCACTGGGGCCCATCGTTTGACAATAATGAAGGAAAGATAGAAAATCCTTTTCACAGTCGATCAAAATAATTCTAGCCCCAATTTCATCGTATTTTTCATTGCGAGCCTTGCGCCAAACTGGACTAACTATTACTTTAACTTCAGGTAATGACTCGGTATCTCCCCGCTTGAGAATAATCGAAAAAGAGTCTTTTGGGGAACAGGTATTCAGTAAACTAAGACAATTCCCATTTCCGTTATATCAAAGGAAACACCGACAAAATGACCATATTCGTCTAGAACTTGACAAAATGCTAGAACTCTCTCTACTTTTCGTCGTTCTTGTATCCGTTGCTCTAATTCAAATTTAGAGAAGGGATCATCTGTGTGTTGGACTAGCTGCTCATTCATCATTTCAGTTATACCTCGATAAAGCCGATAGTTTTAAGCTCAAAATTGTAATAATAATTCCTATTATGCAATCTAAATCAATGATTCCCATGTGATACAGATCATGAGTTAGTCATTAGCGATTGAACCTTGGAGGCGAATTTAGCGTCTCAAGATCTGAGGAGACCAATCCTCTAGTCCTCCAGGGTGAATTCAAGCATCAATTTCTGATTAACTTTAATAGTCTCATTGCCCGTTCAACCTGTGATTTCAGTCGAGCCAGATTCCCATGTTTCAATTTCAGATCCAAAACGATAGCGATATTTCGGCTTCTAAACAACTTTTTGACCAGATTCGCTTTGCGATCGCCTGCCGTCAGTATTCTCCTGGCCATCGTTTACCCAGCACCCGCCAATTGGCAATGATCACTGGGCTACACCGCAACACCATTAGTAAAGTTTACCAACAACTGGAAGAATCGGGATTAGTGGAATCGATCGCGGGGTCGGGCATTTATGTGAAAGTACAAAATCAGGAAAACAAAGTCGCTTCCCTCGATTCTCCTATTTTTCAGCAATATCCCGAAGCCAGTCAGCTTATTCAAAAAAATCTGGATGAATTGTTACTCAAAGGATTGAGTTTATCCCAGGTGCGGGAATTATTGCTGGCAACCATTGATTGGCGATTGCGTTCCATGGCCAAGGTTTTGGTGACAACTCCCCAACGAGATTTTGGGGCGGGAGAATTAATTTTGCAGGAATTGGAGCAATTTCTTGATATTCCCGTGCAATTAGTCCCGATGGAAGAGTTGACCCAGACCCTTTCTGAAACCCAATCGGGAACAGTGGTAACAAGTCGTTATTTTCTGGCAGAGGCCGAATCCCTGGCGGCTCCCTTTGGTATTCGGGTGATTCCTGTGGATATTTACGATTACAGCAAAGAATTAGCCATGATCAAAAAATTACCCAAGGATACTTGTTTAGGCGTGGTGAGTCTCAGTCCTGGTATTTTAAGCATTGCCGAAATTTTGATCCATAGTCTGCGGGGAGAAGAGATTTTTGTTAAATGCGCCCAGGTGAGCGATCGCCCAAAATTAAGAACCGTTGTCCGCTCTGCCCGCATCATTCTGTCCGATCCCCTCAGTCATCCCTTGGTTATGCAAGCGATCGCGGAAAATCGAGATGACTTAATTCGTTTTCCTGAAGTGATTTGTAGTGAACCCTACATTGGCGAAAAATCGATTAATACCTTAAAATTAGAGCTAGGACTAGGATAAATAGGAAAAAATGGCTCAGGGCGACCAAATCTACGTTTATCGAGAACTCCTGAATTTAGAAGGGGTCTATGAACATCACGGTATTGATTGCGGCGATGGGACGGTGATTCATTATCGTAAACCCAGCGAAACGATTGAACGAACGAGTTGGGAAGTTTTTAAGCTGGGAAATCCGATTTATCGCAAGAAGCATAATCAACAATTTTGCTTTTTACCCGATATCGTTATTCGTCGAGCCGAAAGTCGTTTAGGAGAACAAAAATATCATTTACTCTTTAATAATTGCGAACATTTTGCGAGTTGGTGTAAAACAGGCATCAGTGAAAGTCAACAAATTCGAGAGTTTTTGCCCTTTGTTACCCAATTAAATCCCGAAAAATTCCCCCAGTTTCTTCAGGAAGTTTTTAAAGATAGTGATCCCGATAAGGCTCAACGCTTGCTCAAGGATGCCCTCGGTGATTTAAAAGAAGTTTGGGACGACATTCAGCCCCGATATCAATCCGCTCGTTTGGAAGCCGCTAGTTGGCAACGGGTCGCCCAGGAAGCCATCAAAGGTGATCGCGAAGATCTGGCTCGTGCGGCGATCGCGAAAAAACAAGATTATCAACAACAAGCAGAAACATTTGAAACCCAATTAAAAGAGTTGGGTCTGCTCACAGAAAAAATCGTGAAACAGAGCTTGTTGCGCTGAAAATGGTTTCTTATCAGAGAAGTTGGTTTAAATCAGTCTCAACTGAAGAGAGCATTTCTATCTGAAAAATATCCAATTTTCCGTAGTGCGGGCATCTTGCCTGCTAATTGTTAAAAACTTATATTTTGCTGTTTTACTGTATTTTTACTGGGAAACTAGGTTTTTTTGAGCTTCCTCAAGATTTTTTTTAGCGTCAATAAAATTAGGATCTAGACGAATAGATTCTTGATATTCTTCGATCGCATCTTTTAAATTTCCTTGTTGTTGGAGGGCCTCTCCTAAACCGTTATGGGCTAAAGTGTGTGCGCTGACGGGAATGCCCTCTTGGTCGGGAACGGCTAAGGCTTGATGATAGTAGGCGATCGCGTCTGAATATTGACCCTGTTCGGCGTAAAGATCGGCGAGACTATTATAGGTATAAACCGCTTGATCATCGACTTCAATGGCTTTTTTCCAAGCTTTAATGGCTTTATCTACCTGTTTATGAAAATAATATCCTTTCCCCAACCAAATATAGGCATCCGAGTCATTGGGATTGGATTCAATAGCCCGTTGAAAGTTACTCATTCCCTCTGCAATATCTCCCTGGGCATACTGAGCAAGACCTATATTGTAATAGGCATCGGTAAACTGGGGATCGACTTCAAGAGCTTGATGATAGGTCGCGATCGCCTCCACTAGGTTTCCTTGTTCGGCGAGGGTAATGCCCAAGTTGTAATAAAGATAGGGATTTTTCGGGTCTATTTGAATGGCTTTCTGATAGGTCGCGATCGCCTGAGTTAATTTTCCTTGATTATAAAAAGCATTAGCTAAATGAACATGAGCGTCTAAATTACGGGGATCTTGCGCTAAAATCCGTTGAAAAACCTGTTCTGCATCGGAATAATTCGCTAACGATTGAGCCGCGTAGCCTTTTTGTAAAAGCGATTCCGTCGATTGGGCCGCGATCGGAGAGAAAGGAATCGCTAAAGAGACGGTTAAAAGAACAGCCAAAAAGCGATAATTCATAATATTATAGGGGGGTTATAATTCCCTATTTTCAATACCTTTGCCAATTTAGTCCAGAGAGTAGAGAAGACTTTAACGGTAAACTTTCTTTCAAGCGAGGCTTGGCAAAAGTAGT
>JBEIFD010000222.1:0-6480 GCA_040382535.1 Merismopediaceae cyanobacterium | reverse complement strand
TTGTGTCTTCCCGCTTCTTTACGAATTGCTTTGGTGACTAAGGATAAATTGAAAACAGGAGCCAGTGATTGGGCCCAGGGAGGAATTGCCGCCGCGATCGCACCAACGGATTCTCCTGACTATCATTGGCGGGATACCATTGAGGCAGGAGCAGGACTTTGTGATCCCGATGCAGTCAGATTTTTAGTGGAAAAAGCCCCAGTCGCGATTGAATCCTTGTTGAGTCTGGGAGTTAATTTTGATCATCATGGTCAAGATTTAGCCCTGACCCTAGAAGCGGCCCATTCCCAACCCAGGGTACTCCATGCCGCCGATACCACAGGACGAGCGATCGTTAGTACCTTAACCGAACAGGTTTTAAATCGCCCTAATATTGAAATTTTTTCCCAAGCCGTTGCCCTCAGCCTGGACTGTGATCCTGAAACAGGGGCTTGCCAGGGTTTAAGTTTGCTTTATCAAAATCGTATCCAATGGTTCGCCACAGGAGCCGTTTTACTGGCAACGGGGGGAGGTGGTCAGGTTTTTGTGCAAACGACTAATCCAGAAGTGAGTACGGGAGATGGGGTTTCCCTCGCTTGGCGGGCGGGGGCTGAGTTACGGGATCTAGAATTTTTCCAGTTTCATCCGACGGCTTTAACCAAGGACGGTGCGCCCCATTTTTTGATTAGTGAGGCGGTGCGGGGAGAAGGAGCTTTTTTACGCGATCGCACGGGTCATCGTTTTGCCTTTGATTACCATCCGAAAGGGGAACTGGCTCCCAGGGATGTGGTGAGTCGAGCAATTTTTCAGCATTTAGAAAAAACCGAATCCGATCCGTCCCAAGCCAAGGTTTATCTAGATTTAAGTCCCATCGAACCCGATCGCATCCAGCGACGTTTTCCCAATATTATTAAACGCTGTCAGTCCTACGGCATTGATGTTTTTAAAGAACCAATTCCCGTTTCTCCTGCGGCCCATTATTGGATGGGGGGAATTTTAACGGATTTACAGTGTCAAACTTCCATTCCAGGTCTCTACGCGATCGGGGAAACTACCAGTACAGGGGTTCATGGAGCCAACCGTTTAGCGAGTAATTCCCTGTTGGAATGTATTGTCTTTGCGGGTCAATTGAGTCAGATTGAATTATTGCCCGTCGTTTCTGGGAAAATTTTACAACCCGTTCAGATAGAAATGGATTGGTCAGATGACTACGAAAGTTTACAAAAAATTCGAGAAGAATTACCCATTGTAATGTGGCGTTGTGCGGGGATCTGTCGGACTCAAGCAGGATTAGAAAATGCGATCGCCCAGGTACAAAAGTGGCAAACAATTTTTTCTCAACTTTCTATTAGTCAATTTGTCACGAATCTAACGCCTCACCAAACGGTAAATTTTGCGAATCCTTTATCCGAAGAACAATTACGATTTTGGGCAGAAACCCGTAGTTTAATTGATATTGCCGATTTAATCCTAAAAAGTGCGTTATTTCGCCAAGAAAGCCGAGGAGGACATTACCGTTTAGATTACCCCCATCCCGACGAAAACTGGAAAGCTCATACCCTCATTCAAGGCGATCGCTGGTGGATAGTGCCTTGTTAAATGCTGATGATAAATCTTTTCCCTGTAGGGATGAATTGCGTTCACCCTCGATCGCCGCTAGGGATTAAGCGCAAATTTTGCCAGAATACCTAGTAATGCGAGGCACATTCCTGAAATCAGCACCCAGAGACGATTATCTTGTTTTTCTGATTGTCTTTTAAGGTCAGCCAAACCTTGATCAATCGAATTCAGTCTTTCATCTGTTTTAGCGATGTAAATGTCTAATTTCTTGTCTATAGCCTTAATATCGTCTTTGAGATCATTAAAACGGTTATTGATAAGGTCTGTTAGTTCTCTGAGTTCATTTTCTGTAACGGTTGCCATAACTTATTATTCCTTTAGATTTTGGTGATTTTCGGAGAGAAAAAATTGAGTAGATTATAAGACAATCAATAGCAATTAAACAGGTGCGATCGGAAATAAAATCCGAAATGTCGTCCCTTTTCCTAAATAACTGTTGACAGAAATCGATGCCCCACAACGTTGTACCAACTGTTTAACGATCGCCAATCCCAAGCCCGCCCCTGCCAATTCGGGAGTAATCGCATTTCGGCCCCGATAAAAACTCTCGAATACATGGGGAATATCGCTATTATCAATACCAACCCCCGTGTCACTGATTACCAATTCAATGGTTTGACCTTTGATGGCTGATTGGACATAGATCCGTCCCTCCGCTTTGGTGAATTTTAAACTATTGTGGAGTAAGTGATGGAGAATGAGGCGTAACCAAGCATTTGGGCAATTAATGGCTGGAAAACCTGCGGGAACCGTATATCCCAAAGAAATTCCCTTTTCTTCCGCGATCGCCTGATAGGTACTCACAATGCCTGGGACAGAATCTTCTAAACGAACTGTTTTATCCTTTTCATCTAACGGATGATTAAGTTGAATAAATTCCTGTAATCCCGTAATCAATAAATTTTGGCGATCGCATTCCCGTTTTAATAAATCTAAATATCGTTGGCGTTGCTCCCGTTTATTTTGCATCGAATCTAACAAACGCAAAGCAGTTTTCATATTTGTTAAAGGCACACCCATTTCCCTGGTCATATTCATCAGGAAATCATCATCGGAACCAAATAATTCATGACTAGGTTTTAGTTTAGGTTCAATTTCTCTCATCGGAATCATCGGAGTCACAGGCGCAACTAATTGCTTGAGTTGATTCTGAAAAAGTGACGTGAATAAAGAAGTCTGAATTTGAGACGGAAAGGGAAAGGTCAACACCGCATTAGCCGTCAACTCTTCAGGAGTGCTGTCGAGAATCGTTACCCTTTGCTTGAGTTCCTGTAAAACGCGCTCAATCACCTCTGGCACAAACGTTGAAATTAATTTTAAGGATTTATTGAAGTACGATTCTTCCTGACCGCTAACTGCCGTTTCTTGAACAACTATTAAATTACAAAATTGGGGTGAAAGTAAGAGAAAGAAATATTCTCGTTGTAACTGGGTACTCGCCCCCAAAACAACGTGATTTATCTCTGAAGAAGAAAAAGAGAAAGCATCACTCAACGTCTCTTGACCACCGATAGAACAATAGTAAATGCGATCGGCTAACCCTTCCTGATAAGACCGTTCAATTTCAATTTTCCCTTGAAGATTAGCAGGTAATTTCACCCATAAAATAGGCTTAATGGCTTGCTCTCGACAGCAATTCATTAACCCTTGAATCATCTCCTGAAAGATGCTAAAATTTACTATCAAAGGAGAAGTCTTTGGTGATAATTCATTGATAATCTGGTAAAGCGATAATTCGTGACTATAGGAAGGATTCATCGGGAGAATAAATAATAGTTAAAAAAATGAGACTACAGGCGTAAGCATAGCTTAAAATACAGGAGTTAAAAAGACACAATCAATACAACTTGCGATAGACCTATGTTGGGGTTACTAGGGGTTGGGAGTAGGCATCAAAACCTGCCTGATGGAGAGATTGAACCGTATTCTGGTCATTTTGTACCCAATAGTTTTGTCCCAAGCGAATAAATTGCCGTTGATTACCCTGACCCACGATCGCGACAACGGGAACTTTAGCACTGCCTTTATCTCCCGATTGTTCCTGTAAAATACTCTTCAAATTACTCTGGGAAGACGGACTCATGGCTTGTTGGGGATTGAGATTAATCATCACCATTTTAACTTGTTCAATCGGTTCGACTGCTTCGATAATGAGTTGAACTTTATCATCCCGTTTATCGGTTTTACCCCAGAGAATGAGATGATTTCCCTCAACCAGATTAGGCTGTAGACTTTCGTAACTATCAGGAAAAACCACTCCCTCAGCTTGACCAGAGACATCTTCCAGGGTAACAAAGGCCATTGGGGTTCCCTTCTTTGTCATGATTTTTTTGAAGGCTACAACCAGGACAACCGCACTGACTGATTTTCGAGATTTTTGATTTTCTAAATCACTTAAATTAATGGGAGAAAGAAGTTGAGCACTTTTTTGAATGGATTTGAGGGGATGCTCCGAAACGTAAAAACCTAAATGCTCTTTTTCTAATTTTAATTTTTCCTGGAGAGAAAAGTGAGGTACAGCAGGGGCAGAGGGAACATGGGCAAATTCTGAAGATTCGGCGGCGGGTGATGAGGGACTAAATGATCCACCCACCAGATCGAATAAATTGGTTTGCCCTGTTTCTTTCTCTTTTGCTCGTTTTTGACACCAGACGATGACTAAATCTAAATCATGAATGAGTTGATTACGATTAGGCTCCGTGCGGTCAAAGGCTCCAGATAAAATTAAGGTTTCCAACGCCCGACGGTTAGCCACCCGTAGATCTACCCGTGAGCAAAAATCCGCCAAGGATTTAAATTCTCCGTCTTCTCTCGCTTTGAGAATATTATCGATCGCGCCTTCCCCTAGATTCCGAACCGCCGAAAAACCGAATAAAATGCGATCGCCGATGGGAGTAAAATCCTTATGGGAATGATTAATATCAGGAGGTTCTACCTTAATGCCCATTTTTTGGCAGTTTTCCCGATAACGCTCTACTTTTTCTTGGGTATCACTGCTGGCCGTCAAAAGAGCCGCCATATACTCAACGGGATAATTGGCCTTTAGATAGGCCGTTTGGTAGGTGACGTAGGCATAGGCGGTGGAGTGGGATTTATTAAAGCAATTAGAAGCAATTAACCCATTCTCTAGGATAAAATTATGATCTTTGGCAACCCCAATATCATAAACAGGCTGAATCCCAAGAGAAGCACGACTAATAATTTTTACCATTAGGAAATTGATAATAATTACAGTTTAAATATCGTGGATTTATTATAAAATATCTGCCCGTTAAAAGGCACTTATCATTCCAATTCTTTATCCATAATTCGGACTCACAAAATAGTAAGCTGTGATGACTCTAAATTACATTATTACAAATCCCCAATGGTCTGTAACCAGGGGCTTAAGCCCTTTGCCTGTATAAATTTTGGACTACAAACGGCTTAGGATAGATCAAACAGGCTAATTTAAGTTCTTTTGACGGATTAAAACAAGAATACTGTCATCCCAATACTACAATACAATTTTCATAATCCCCTTTAAGTATTTTTCTATGGACATCCTTCAACAATGGCTCAACGATCACCAAATTCTTCTCACCATCACCGTCATCATCGGAGCCTTAATACTATTCATCGGGGAATGGCTACCCATTGATATTACGGCCATCCTAGTAACAGTGGTGTTGATGATTTTGGGGCTAGTGAGTCCAGACGAAGGCATTGCAGGATTTGGCAACTCTGCGACCATTACCGTCATGGCCATGTTTATTCTGAGCTATGGGATTACCCGCACGGGAATTATCCAGATTGTTCGAGATTGGTTGGTCAAATGGGGGGGAGAGAATAGCACCCAGCAAATCTTTGTAATGGGACTGATTATCGGGCCAATAACCGCGTTTATTAATAATACCGCCGTTGTTGCCGTCTTTTTGCCGATTATTGAACAATGGTGTCAGCAACGCAAAATTTCTGTCTCAAAAATGCTGATTCCCCTCTCCTATATCACCGTTTTAGGAGGGATGATTACCGTTATTGGGACATCAACCAATATCTTAGCCAGTGGATTAGCTAAGAAATTAACGGGGCAAGAATTTAGTTTATTTCAATTTACTGCACTAGGTAGTATTACCTTTGTTATCGGTTTAATTTATTTAGGAACCGTCGCTCCCCGTTTACTGCCCGATCGCAAACCCGCCAATACTGGAAATATTGCAGATAGTTATTTCTTAAAAGATTATGTCACAGAAATCATTATTTCACCCCGTTCCAGTTTAATTGGGCAAACCCTGAGAGAAAGTGAAATTCAACGAAAATTCGATATAGATGTACTGGAAATTATTCATAATGAAGACCATTTTCCCCAACCATTAGCGGACAAAACCCTTTCTATTGGAGACATTCTGATTGTTCGGGGTGGTAGGGAAGAGTTATTAAAAGTTAAAGATGAAAGAGGAATTGAAATATTAGCTGATGTACAGTTTTCTGACCGAATTTTAGAGAGAGAGTTAGTGAGTAATGAAGAAAAAGTTGCCGAAGTCCTCATTTTATCTAATTCTCGATTAATCGGAACGACCTTGAAGGAATTACGCTTCCGACAACGTTATAATGCAACGGTTTTGGCCGTGCGACGGGGAGAAGAATTAATTCGAGAACGGATCGGAAAATTGAAGCTAAAATTTGGGGATTTATTATTAGTTCAGGGGCCAAAAGAAAGCTTTTTAGGTTTACAAACAACGCGAGAATTATTAGTTTTAGAAGAAAAAAATCTCGAAAATTTACGACTAGAAAAAGCTTGGATCGCCCTTGCCATTATCGTTGGAGTCGTGGTAGTGGCGGCCTTGGATTGGATGCCGATTTTAATCACCAGTTTAGCAGGAGTGATTTTAATGATCGTGA
>JBEIFD010000221.1:0-6528 GCA_040382535.1 Merismopediaceae cyanobacterium | reverse complement strand
GGGTTTTTGTCCGCTAATCGTCGCTAATTCAGTGATGGATGATTCAAGAGCCTTAGCATTCTGAGACGCTTCTCCTAAACCCCGATTGATTGTAATTTTGACGACTTTGGGAACTTCATGGACATTCTTGTAACCAAACTCTTCTGTGAGTTGGGGAACAATGGTTTCCTGATAGATCTGTTTAAGGGGCAGTTTCATGATCGTTGAATTCCTGGGCTTGGTCAGGAGTTAATAGGGATTAGTGGAGAATTAATCGAGGATTTCACCCGTTTTTTTGAGCATCCGTACTTTTTTTCCATCTTCGGTAAAGGTATGGCAGACTCGGCTGGCAACTTTTTCTTTATTGGAATAAAGCATCACTTTAGAACTGTGAATGGGAGCTTCAAAAGTGGTAATTTGACCTGATTCGCCTTCTTGTTGGGGTTTAACGTGCTTGGTGCGGATGTTAACGCCCTTGATGACGACTTGGCTCTTTTGGGGCAGGATTTGCAGGATTTCTCCCACTTTTCCCTTATCTTTGCCCGAAATAATTTGGACGGTATCCCCTTTTTTGACGTGCATTTTATAACGCTTAGGGGGAGTGGATTTTTTAGTCATCAGATTACCTCTGGCGCGAGGGAGACGATTTTGGTATAGTTTTTATCCCGTAATTCCCGTGCAACGGGGCCAAAAACCCGTGTTCCCTTGGGATTGCCATCAGCATTAATAATCACGGCGGCATTGTCATCAAAACGAATGCTCATACCACTTTCTCGGCTGACGGTTTGACGAGTACGAACGATGACCGCTTTCACGACATCGGATTTTTTGACGGGCATATTGGGAATAGCATCTTTAACAACCGCAACGATTTGATCGCCGATGCCGCCGTAGGTGCAGTTTCCTGTGCCTAAAACTCGCAGACACATTAACTTGCGTGCGCCGCTATTGTCAGCGACATTGAGGTAGGTTTGTTGTTGAATCACGACGATTCCTCTGAAAGTAATGGACTTGAGTTTAATGAGTCAGGATTTCGGCAACTGTCCAGTGTTTAGTTTTACTTAAAGGGCGAGTTTCCTGAATGCGGACGCGATCGCCTTCTTTACACTGGTTGTCTTCGTCGTGGGCCTTAAACTTTTTAGTTTTAACGACGATCTTGCCGTACTTGGGATGGGGAGAGCGGTTTTCGATCGCAACAACAACGGTTTTATCCATTTTGTCACTCACGACAACGCCGACTCTTTCTTTAACTGCCATAATCGATTTTGGTTTTTGAGATGAATTTAGAAAAGTCTGTTTTACGCTTCTTCGGGATTGGCAGCCTTAGACTGTCTTTCTCCTTCCACCGTCAACAGTTGGGCTAGACGGTGACGAGTATGTTTGAATTCATGGGGAGTCTCTAGGCGACGAGTCGCTTGCTGAAACCGTAGATCAAACAATTTTTTCTTCGCCGCAACGATCGCCTCGGACAGTTCTTCATCCTTTAATGCTCTAGCATCTGCAATTTTTGGGAGAGCCATTGTTACACATACTCCTCATTCTTAGTGATGAACTTAGTTTTAATGGGTAATTTTTGGGACGCAAGACGCATTGCTTCACGGGCCACTTCTTCAGTAACGCCCCCCACTTCAAACATAATCCGTCCAGGTTTGACAACGGCTACCCAAAATTCGGGTGAACCTTTACCAGAACCCATCCGAGTTTCAGCAGGGCGTTGGGTAACGGGTTTATCAGGAAAAATACGAATCCAGATTTTCCCACCCCGACGAATATAACGATTCATCGCACGACGGGCCGCTTCAATTTGGCGAGCGGTAATCCAAGAGGGTTCAATGGCTTGGAGCGCAAATTCTCCAAAATTGATGGTGCTTCCCCGTTCGGCCAAACCTCTCATCCGACCGCGTTGTTGTTTACGGAATTTTGTTCTTCTGGGACTTAACATGATTAGTTAATAGTTTTTAGTTAATAGTTTTTAGTTGGTAATTTTTAGTTGGTAATTTTTAATAGTTAGTTGACGATAGTTTTTCGGTATTTCATGATCCCGTTGACTATGGACTGACTACTGAAAAATCGACTATTCACCTTGACTATTCACCAGAGCGGTCTTCAAATTGTTGACGACGAGAGGATTTTCGACGAGGTTGAGCCGCAGGAGCGACGACAGGTTGAATATCTTGTCCAGGAATAATTTCTCCCTTAAAAATCCAAACTTTCACCCCTAAAATTCCGTAGGTCGTTTTAGCCGTCACATAGGCATAATCAATGTCAGCCCGAAGAGTATGGAGAGGAACCCGTCCTTCTCTGACCCATTCAGTCCGCGCAATTTCTGCACCGTTGAGACGACCACTGACTTGGATTTTAATTCCCTTAACTTCAGCCCGTTGCGCCCGTTGAATGGCTTGGCGGACAACCCGACGGAAAGAAACCCGACGTTCTAGTTGTTGGGCAATATATTCGCCGATTAAGCGAGCATCTGCATCAACTTTGGCGACTTCAATCACATTGACACGAATCTGACGAGTACCGCCTAAAGCTGCCTGGAGTCCCAAGCGCAATTGCTCAATACCTGCGCCGCCTCGGCCAACGACCACACCAGGTCTTGCCGTGTGAATGCCTAATTCAATCTGATCAGCTTTGCGTTCGATGCGAATATCCGCAATTCCCGCATTACTGAGATTTTTTTCGACATAAAGCCGAATTTTGTTATCTTCTTGGAGTAACTCTGGATAGCGTTTTGAATCGGCGTACCAACAGGATTTATGTTCTTTGGTAATACCGAGACGAAAGCCAATTGGATGTATCTTTTGTCCCATTTTTTTTGAACCTTACGTTAGCTTCGCTTGACAAGTTAAGGATTGAACTGATTATTCTTCCGATCCAGATGCGACCGCAACAGTGATGTGGCAAGTCGGTTTACGGATTTGGTAAGCTCGGCCTTGGGCGCGGGGGCGAAAACGTCTTAGGCTAGGGCCACCGTCGGCGAATGCTTGGCTAACAACGAGGCTAGAGGGGTCTAGTCCTTCATTGTGTTCGGCATTAGCAACGGCTGACCGTAGCGTTTTCAAGATCGGCTCACAGGCTTTGTAAGGCATAAACTCTAGAATAATCAGAGCTTCCCGATAGGAACGTCCCCGAATTTGATCGAGAACACGACGGACTTTGTAGGGAGACATCCGCACATAGCGCGCGATCGCCTTAGCCTCTACTGTCGTATTGATCGCCATAGTGTTTACCTCTTATTTTCGACCCGATTTTTTATCACCCTTAGCGTGGCCCCGAAAGGTACGGGTGGGCGCGAATTCACCCAGCTTATGTCCCACCATTTGTTCAGAAATGAAAATGGGAACGTGTTGCTTGCCATTATGAACGGCGATCGTGTGGCCAATCATTTCGGGCATGATGGTAGATGCCCTTGACCAGGTTTTGATCACTTGTTTGTCGCCTTTTACGTTAAGTTTCTCAATTTTTGTGAGAAGACTATCTGCGATAAAAGGCCCTTTTTTGAGAGAACGACCCATAGTTGGATGCTGGTAGTATTACTAAGTAAACAAAGTTTATTTCGTGCGGCGGCGGACAATAAGCCCACTACTACGCTTTTTCTTATTACGAGTTTTGGCACCCAGGGTCGGTTTACCCCAAGGTGTTACTGGCCCAGAACGACCGATTGGTGCGCGGCCCTCTCCACCTCCATGCGGGTGATCCACAGGGTTCATGACGCTACCCCGAACATGGGGCCGTTTACCCAGATGACGAGTCCGTCCTGCTTTTCCTAACTTGATGTTACGATTATCGGCATTTCCGACTTTACCAATGGTGGCATAACACTCTTTTCTGACCATCCGCACTTCTTTGGAGGGCAGTTTGAGAGTTACATAATCACCTTCTTTAGCAACCACTTGAGCAGAGGCTCCCGCAGAGCGGGCCATTTGTCCACCCTTGCCAGCCACGAGTTCAATATTATGAACGTCAGTACCCAAGGGAATTTTGCTCAGGGGAAGCGCGTTACCAATTTCAAAGGGAGCATCATCTCCAGCAATAATCATGGTGCCGACTTCCAAACCGCCAGGGGCTAGAATATAGCGTTTTTCCCCATCTTGGTAGAAAAGTAGGGCGATGCGGGCGTTACGATTGGGATCGTATTCAATGGCGGCAACTTTTGCGAGAATATCGCGCTTGTTTCGGTGAAAATCAATTTCTCGATAGAGACGTTTGTGACCACCACCCCGATGGCGACTGGTAATAACCCCGCGATTATTCCGTCCTTTTTTGTTGTGCTTATAGCCTGTTAATGATTTTTCCGGCTCACTTTTAGTAATTTCGGCGAAATCGGAGACGCTTGCCTGCCGAGTGCCTGGAGTGTATGGCCGATAAGTACGGATACCCATAGTTCAATTTTTGGATTTTGGATTTTGAATTTTATGCTTAGTGATGATCACTAAACAAAGAAAAAACTAAACGTCTGGGAACAGAGGAATCGTATCCCCTTCCTTGAGGGTGACGATCGCGCGTTTGATTTGGGGTTTAAAACCCAGGAAGCGACCGACTCGTTTTTTCTTACGGGGGGGACGGGCGGTATTGACGCTAGTAACTTTTACATCAAATAAAGACTCGATCGCGGCTTTGATGTCGGGCTTGGTTGCTTTAGGAACGACTTCAAAAACGTATTGATTTTGTTCCATCAGCAAAGTCGCCTTTTCCGTCACCAAGGGCTTGATGATTAAATCAGCCAAATTACGGGAATCAACTCTAGTCGTCATTGTAAACCTCCTGAAGTTTGGCGATCGCACTGGATGTCGCAACAATCTTATTCGCCACGAGAATATCGTAAATATTCAGGCTATCAGCTTTCAATATCTTCAAAGAAGCGACATTCCGAGCAGATAATTGAACATTCTCAGGAATTTCGTCCAGAATCAAGAGCGTTCTTTTTTCCAGATTTACTCCCCAACGGGTGAGAGCAGAGGTTAACTCCTTAGTTTTGGGCTGCGTCAATTGATCCCCAAAAGATTCGACCAAAATCAAATCTTCCATACGACTGGCGATCGCAGTTCTCAGAGCCAAACGACGTTCCTTGCGGTTCATCTTGATCTCAAACTCTCTCGGTTTTGGCCCGAAAGAAACCCCACCCCCTTTCCAGAGGGGAGAACGATTAGAACCCGCACGAGCGCGTCCCGTTCCCTTTTGTTTCCAAGGCTTGCGACCGCCCCCTCTCACTTCAGCACGGGTTTTGGTAGAAGCATTTCCTTGGCGAGCATTCGTTTGTTGACGGATTAATGCTCGGTGGACAATGTGGTTGGCATTTTCATCTTTTGCAACCTTTAGCTCCAGGGAAGCTTCACCGCTTTCTTCCCCTTGCCAATTTTTAACAACACAATTAACCATAATATTATCTCGTTGATCAGTGGTCAGAGATGAGCCTTCTATTTACGGCCAACTCGGTTGGTCGGCATAATATTCAGCAGAGTACCGGGTTTACCAGGAACGGCTCCTTTGATGAGCAAGAAATTCTGCTCAACGTCAACCCTTACCACCGTCAAACGACGGACAGTAATTTGCTTCGCGCCGTATTGTCCCGCCATCTTTTTACCAGGATAGACACGACCAGGCGTGGTACCAGGCCCGATCGAACCAGGAGTCCGATGACTTTTAGAACCGTGAGACATCAGACCACGACTAAAGTTATGACGTTTCTGATAACCCGAAAAACCCCGTCCCATACTCTGACCAGATACATCAACTAAATCACCGACATTAAAAATATCTGCTTTTAGCGTCTGTCCTAATTCGTAGGCGGAAGTATCATCAATGCGATATTCCTTTAAGTGACGTTGGGGAGTTGCCCCTGCTTTGCTTAGATGGCCTAACTCAGCCTTACTAAGGGCTTTTTCTTTAACTTCTTGATAGCCGATCTGGATAGATGAATAACCATCCGTTTCGGGTGTTTTAACTTGTGTGACGGGACAGGGGCCAACTTGCACCACTGTTACTGGAATAGAGGTTCCCTTTTCTGTATCAAAGATTTGGGTCATTCCCAGTTTTGTCCCTAAAAGACCGATAGACACTTTCTAACCCTCTACTGTTTTTGAATAGTCGGTTGATGGATTCTCAGCAAGGAACCAACGAATAAGATATATCCGTCTAAAGATTTAGCTTATGGATGTTCTTCAACTGAGGTCGTGCATCAAGAAAATCTCTTGATGACTCCGTTTAACTTAATAGCGGTAGGGAGAGTTAGTCCTACATACCAGTTAAGTCGGGTTGCTGTGGTTTCCTTACAGACTTAAGGGGTAAAATTCTCAGTATCTTCGGGCAGCAGACGGCAAATAGACTACGCGAGTTTTCACACTAACACTATTTTGGCCGCGATCAACCATTGTAGAGAATGATAGGAATTTATGCAAGTGGTTTAACTAAAAAATTTTGAGGGGCGATCACATTCCTGTTTTTTCTGAGAAGAGCGATCGCATTTTCGCGTTTTATTTTCCCTACATCAAGTGGTTGTAGAAGTCAAGCTTTTTTTGAAAAGATCTTACCTTTTCGCTGAAACCC
>JBEIFD010000220.1:0-6546 GCA_040382535.1 Merismopediaceae cyanobacterium | reverse complement strand
GTGATCAGTAAAAAAATACCAATCATGGCAATCAGTTTTATTTCTCGTAAAACTTGCCAAAATTGCCCGACATAAATTAAAAAGATACTAATTGCTAAAGCAGGCAAAAGCAGACCTACTGGGCCTTTAGCTAAGACTGCGATCGCTGCAAAAACGGGAGCGACTAGATACCAACGTTGCTGTACCTTGGGATTTTCAGGCTGGGCATATCCCAAAAAGAAGCTCAACATTGCCATCGCGATCGCCCCAGAAAGGAACATATCCGTTACAGACGTTCTGCCCCAACCGACCCAACCAGGATTGAGAGCGACAATTCCCGTCCCAATCCAAGCCCGAATCCAGCGTTGTCGAACTTCAAGCTGATCTTCATGACCGTTTAGCCCAAAATAACGGAGCGTGTAAAAACTGAGAACAACCAAGGCGATCGCGGCCAACGCAACAGGCAATCTCGCGGCCCATTCACTCACCCCAAAGAGCTTAAAACTGAGGGCAACCATCCAATAACCCCAGATCGGATAATCAAAAAAAGTCTGCCAATTCCAACGGGGCGTAATCCAGTCATCGGTGAGGTAAACCTGATGGGCAACTTCAACAAATAGGGCTTCGGTTTTGTCCATCACCCCCAGGACACCCAGATTCCAGAAAAAAGCAATCCAACTAATTAAAACTAACCAAAAAATAGATATCAACCAACATTGTCGGGGGTTTTTATCAAAGGATTGCCACCAAGTTTTTAACATATTTTTGAATAAAGTTGATGATTGGAACAGGAGATTACACGATATTTTCTATTATTAAAAAATTCTCAAAAGATTCTTAAAATAGAATAGCAATTTTTCGGTAAAATAGAATAATTATTTTGATTTTAACAGGAGTGCCATGAAAGAAACTGCCTTAACTTGGCTCAATCGTCTTCTCGTCGCCGATGTTTTTCTGGTGTTGCTGGGATTCTTTTGGTTTGCGATCGCCGTTTTGGGGGATTCGATGGGCGTACATCTGGGGCTGGCGGTCTGGCAAAAACTCTGGATTCCTCTTTTTAATCCTGCGATCGGCATTCTCATGTTAGGCGCGTTACTCAGTTGGTTGATCAATAAATTATCCCAATGGTTCCGTCCCACAACGGGAAAGAATTAGTTGATGGGTTACAAAAAAATCCCAAATCCCTGGACTGAGGTTTAATATTCTACCTCAAAATTCCGCTTTTTCCTATGAGATATTGTGCCTAAACCCTATTTAACTTATTTAACGATTCTGGTTAATCTTATTGTTTTTCAGCAAGAAAATCAGTGGGGCGGATCAGAAAACTTACAAACTCTTCATACCTTGGGCGCACTCACGACCGAAGATATTTTAAAAGGAGAATGGTGGCGACTGATTACGGCGAATTTTTTACATTATGGCTGGTTGCATTTGGGAGCCAATATGTTGGGTTTATACTATATGGGATCAATCATTGAGTCCTATTTAGGCAAAATTCGCTATCTGATTATCTATTTCTCCAGTGGTTGTTTATCAATGATCTTGATTGTTTTCTATTTTTTAAAAATAGGTGAACCTCAAACCCTTTTAGTCGGAGCATCCGCCGCTATCATGGGATTAATTGGTGCAATGGGAGCGGTATTTTTACAGGATTGGTGGCAAGAAAAAAGCTTATTAGCCCGTCAGCGATTTATTCTTCTGTTGGTTGTCGTTGGCATACAATTTTTAATTGATTATCATACTCCCCATGTTAGTTTAATTAGTCATCTCTTTGGACTCATAATCGGTTTTATCACTGGATTAATTTTAACGAGAGAAACTGTCTAAATCCTTAATTTTAAAATGGATTAATTTCTTTTTTGTCTTCCCACGCTTTCCCCTTTTCTCCTAAACTAAGAGATCACAGCAATGCCGTTAAAACAATTAGGTAAAATAGGTTAAAGTCTTTATGAGTCAAGCATTTGATTATGATTTAGTGATTATTGGTGCAGGGGTTGGTGGTCATGGAGCGGCCTTGCACGCGGTTAAATGTGGTCTCAAAACCGCCATTATTGAAGCAAAGGACATGGGGGGAACCTGTGTCAATCGGGGGTGTATTCCGTCTAAGGCTTTATTGGCCGCATCGGGCAGGGTCAGGGAGTTTCAGGACGCTGATCATTTAAAAGATTTGGGAATTCAACTCGGTGGTGTTTCCTTTGAACGAAGCGCGATCGCCGATCATGCGACGGATTTGGTTAATAAAATTCGGGCTGATTTGACCAATAGTTTGACCCGTTTAAAAGTTGAAACCATTCGGGGTTGGGGAAAAGTTGCTGGCCCGCAAAAAGTCAGCGTTACGACCGATGCAGGCGAAAAAATTATTACTGCTCAGGAAATTATGCTTTGTCCTGGCTCGGTTCCCTTTGTTCCCCCAGGGATTGAAATTGACCATAAAACGGTTTTTACCAGCGATGAAGCCGTCAGATTGGAAACTCTACCCAAGTGGATCGCGATTATTGGCAGTGGTTATATCGGGCTAGAATTTTCCGATGTGTATACTGCATTAGGTTCTGAAGTGACCATGATCGAAGCCTTAGATGTGTTGATGCCAGGCTTTGATCCTGAAATCGCCAAAATTGCGGAACGAGTCTTGATTAAACCGCGTTCCATTGAAACCTATGTCAGTACCCTAGCGAAAACCGTTAAACCTGGTAATCCTGTGGTGATTGAATTAGCCGATGCCAAAACCAAGGAAATTGTAGAAACCCTAGAAGTGGATGCCTGTTTGGTGGCAACGGGACGGATTCCAGCGACGAAAAATTTGGGACTCGAAACCGTCGGCATTGAATTGGATCGGCGTGGTTTTATCGAGGTGAATGATCAAATGGCCGTAATCAAAGACGGTGAAGTGGTTCCCCATCTCTGGGCAGTAGGCGATGCCACAGGCAAAATGATGTTGGCCCATGCGGCTTCGGGACAAGGGGTGATTGCAGTCGAAAATATCTGTGGTCGTACTAAATCCATTGATTATCGTTCTATTCCCGCCGCCGCTTTTACCCATCCTGAAATTAGTTATGTGGGATTAACGGAAGCCCAGGCAAAGGAGTTGGGAACCACTGAAAATTTCACGGTTTCGACGGTTAAATCCTATTATAAGGGAAATTCTAAAGCTCTTGCCGAAAAAGAGACGGAAGGCATGGCTAAGGTTGTTTATCGTCAGGATACGGGGGAATTATTAGGGGTTCATATTATTGGTATCCATGCTTCGGATTTAATCCAAGAGGCCGCCAACGCGATCGCGGAACGCAAATCTGTCCGAGAATTGGCCTTTAATGTCCATGCTCATCCGACCCTTTCGGAAGTATTGGATGAAGCCTATAAACGAGCAGGTTAAAAATAACTGATAGATCTTTATACTTGGGCGTAAGCGTTACGCCCCTACAACAACTTTAGGACACTAAAACTCAATATGGCAGATACCCAAACTCATTCAGTTCCCGTTAAAACCGCAGTTTCTAATGCGATGCAATTCATACGGGAGCTTTACGCAGACGAGCAAATCAAAGATGTTTTGTTAGAAGAAGTCGAATTTTCGGAGCCAGCCGATCAGTGGTTAATTACCATTGGATTCATGAGAAACAAGATTAAAGACAAATCTTCTTCCTCTATCGCCGACTTGATTCTGCCCGAAAGAGAGACTATTCGTAAATACAAAATCGTTCATATAGATGCCCAATCGGGAGAACCTATTTCTATGAAAATAAGAGAAATATAAAACAATGAAAGTTACCAGTAAATCAAGAATTCTTTTACTTGATACTAATCTACTTTTGTTGTTATTTATTGGAGCAAAAGACCCTAAATTAATTGCCAAAACAAGGACATTGAAAGCCTTTGAAGAGTCTGATTACGATTTACTTGAAGCAATCATTCGTCTCAATTTTACTTCCCTAGTGACCACTCCCCATATTATGACAGAGGTATCCAATCTATTAGGAAAAGAACGTGATGACATCAAAGCCACAGGTAGAAAAGCAATGGCAGAATTTCTCCAGAAATGCGATGAAATTACTGAAAAATCTATCATCTTAGTCGATCGCCCAGAATTTACACGCTTGGATTTAACCGATGTAGCGATCGCCATCGCGGCGGAACTCCCTGCCTTTGTTCTGACGGCTGATGCTCCTCTGTATGTTCATGTCTCAAGGTCGGGCTTAGAAACTGCCAACTTCAATCATATTCGACAGGGTTCATGGGAATAAACAAAGAACTATTTTCGTATATGACTGTGCAATTGGATGCGATCGCCGAAAGAATGCCATGATAGATTTATGAATGATTAACCTTGCAACTGAGGAAAACCCCATGACTGAGCCAGCTAAATTACTCCTCGTCGATGATGAACCAGGCATTCGGGAATCGGTGCAAGCCTATCTAGAAGATAGTGGAGAATTCCAGGTAACAGTGGCCAGTAACGCGATCGCGGCTTTAGAATATTTGCAAAAAAATCTGCCTGATCTGGTTATTTCCGATATTATGATGCCCCAGATCGATGGCTATCAGTTTTTAGAGAAATTACGGGAAGATCCACGCTGTAAATCCCTACCTGTTATTTTCTTAACCGCCAGAGGCATGACCAGCGATCGCATTACAGGCTATCAATCGGGATGTGATGCCTATTTATCAAAACCCTTTGATCCCGAAGAATTGGAAGCCATTATTAAAAATTTATTAGAACGCCGCAAAAATACCCTAGATTCAGGTAGTGAATCCGCTAAATTACAGGAAATTGTCCAAGAAATCAAAGAACTCAAGGAACAAATTGGCCAATCTCCCCATTTGATCACCACTCCATCCCCTCTAAAAATCGAACTAACTCCCAGGGAGCAGAGTGTTTTGGATTTGGTTGCCCAGGGTTTGATGAACAAAGAAATCGCCAGTCGTTTAGAAACCAGTGTGAGAAATGTCGAAAAATATGTCAGTCGTTTATTCAGTAAAACGGGAACCAATAGTCGCACCGAATTAGTAAGATTTGCTCTAAAACATGGTCTAACTAATTAATTTTTCTCGCTGAGATCTAGAACACTGGAGGTAGAAATGACACAACTAAAAGAGTCGCGATCGCTCTATGAACGAGATACTTTACTGTGGATAGAAGACACGGTTGCCAAACTCAAAGTAAAGGATTTTGAAAATATTGATCTAGAGAATTTGATTGAGGAAATTGATGAGTTGGGGAAATCACAAAAAAAAGAACTGAAAAGCCGTCTTTTAGTGTTACTTGAACACTTGCTAAAACGTTTGTATGTCGATTCTCCTAATGATTTTCGAGGATGGGAAATTACCATTCGTGAACAACGTCAACAAATTGAACTTGGACTGGATGAGTCTCCTAGTCTCAAAACCCTTTGGCAAGAAGTTTTTGATAAAGTTTGGACGATGGCTCTAAAAGGAGTCAGAAAAGATTATTCACGCACTTATTTTCCTGATCATTGGCCATTTTTGCAGGATCTAGAATCAATACTGGAACGGGATTTTTGGGAGGAAAAGCAATGATGCGATCGCTTTATGAACAAGAATACTTCACTTTGGGTAATAGAAACCGTTAACAAACTCAAAGCCAAAGATTTTGAAAACTTGGCTCTCGAAAATTTAATTGAAGAGGTAGAGACTTTGGGAAAAAATCAGCGTAATGGGACTAAAAGTTTTTTAAGAAGACTAATCGAGCATTTAATTAAAAGCTGTTACGTTCCCTTACCTGAATATTATATTGATTGGCAACGGGAAATTAGAGCTTTTCGTAATGAAATTAAAAATATTTTAGAAGATTCCCCTAGTCTCAAAAACTTCTTCTTGGAAATTTTTCCTAAAGTCTATGCCAGCGCGATCGCCGAGCAATCCGTAAAAAAGACTTAAAGTTTACCCTGAATTTTTTTTCGTAAAATTTCCTTTGTTTGAGCAGGAGAAGTAGAAGCATCATACCAAACTGCTTCTGAATCAGGACTGCGACGACTCATCAATAAATCAATAGCTTCTCTATCATCCCGATGCGACAAAACATAAGACTTAAGCTCTTGTCGGGTCATGGTTTCAAAATTCGGTTTCATTAATAAACCTCCAGGTTCCATTGGCATAAATTAAAACCTCAACATCTTCACCCGCCAGAATATAAATTTCCCCAGAGTGGTCGTTAAAACGAAACAGGTGAATGTCTAAATACATATCAGAAAGGCTTTGGCAAAGCTCCACTGACTTTACTGATTGTTCAAAAGTCGGAAAAATAATTTCACCTTCATACTAACGTAGCTTCAGATTTTAGCAAGAAAGAGGAGCGATTAACTTCTTTTACGCACTAACTTGAATCGCTTGACCTTTAACAGCATCGGATAAACAAGCAAATATCTTAGGGGCTAAAGGCTTCATATCCTCTAAACGGTTAGACGATGCACCAGCAATTCTAAATTTAGCGTTAGGTAAGGGTTGTAGAAAAAAGGATAATGGGAAAGGAGAACAAAATTGAAAACAGGAGGCAAAAAAGATGCAAGGGATAATTAGTATGGGTGGAGTTATAGCTTACTTGTTAGCAGG
>JBEIFD010000219.1:0-6575 GCA_040382535.1 Merismopediaceae cyanobacterium | reverse complement strand
CCGATTAATAGATCCGCTTCACGGACATCGGCTTCAATTTGGGCGGCGTTACTATAGAGCAACTCTACCCTGGAGCCAAACAGGGTTTCCAGATAACCCAAGCGATCAACATTGACGTCCAGAATTTGTACCTGCGCTCCCATGCCGATCGCGATTCGAGCCGATTCTGTTCCCACAACGCCACCGCCTAAAATAACGACCTTTGCGGGTTTTACGCCTGGGACTCCTCCTAATAAAACCCCTCTTCCCTCCTGTTGTTTTTCTAAATACCTAGCTCCAAACTGCACGGCGAGTCTTCCCGCAATAATGCTCATGGGACTCAGCAGAGGTAATCTTCCATCGGTTAATTGCACCGATTCGTAGGCGATCGCGGTAATCCCAGATTTGAGTAAGGCTTGGGTTAACTCCCGATTAGCGGCGAGGTGGAGATAGGTAAAGAGAAGTTTCGGATGACTAAGATAGTTATATTCCGAGGGTAAGGGTTCTTTCACCTTAATCACTAATTCCTGTTGCCACACTTCCTGGGGATGACTAGCAATTTTTGCCCCCGCCTGTTCATAGTCGCGATCGCCAAAACTTGATCCCATTCCCGCCTGGGTTTCGACGAAAACCGTATGTCCTTGATCGGTCAATGCCCTAACACTACTAGGCGTTAAACCAACGCGAAACTCTTGATCCTTAATTTCCTTGGGAACACCAATTTTCATAAATTATTTTGCCTTAATTTTTTCTAATTACAATTGATTCTTCAGATGTTGCTTGAAGTTTTTCCCTGGGCTTTCCAAGGGATTTACTTTGCGGTGTGCGCCGCCAAATCCAAAGAAAATTTGTAGCCATACTCAAACAAACAGAAACTACGGTTGCTAATACAGCCGCGATCCGATGATCTACCTGGAGTTTTTCGCCTAATGCAATAATAATAAAACACCAAACAAAAAAACTACTGGCATTAGCAATATGATATTCTCCGCACCGTTTCCAAGTTGGGTGAGGATTCCCAAAAACCCAGCAATCATTAATCACATATCTAGTGATCGTACAAATTTCGGCAGAGGCGACTGTTGCCCAAGGAAGAGACCAACTCAATGTTCCTTTAAACCAATCCAGTAAAACAATATTGATCGCCATAAAAGCGATTCCCACAATCCACCAACGCACCATCCTATTATTAATTATTGGAGTTATTTTTTTGAGTGTTAGCATTAATCTTTTGAGTTTTAAATTTAGGTTTTTATTAAAAATTAAATGAATTAAAATGAACGAGATTTGATTAACGATTCCCCTCTAGGTAAAGAAACAGGGATTGACGGCTAACCCCTATCCAAAGCATGACCTCAGAAAGGGATTAAACGGTTGTTTCTTGCAAAATCAAAGAAGGGTAAACATATTCTCTTTCGGGATTGATTTCCACATTAGGAGATTGCCAAATTTGTCCATCAAGGGCCATTTGTTCAATTAAACTTGCTAATCGTAGGGCTTTAAGGGCCTGCTCTCCTCCGACAGACGGCTGATCCCCACCGCGAACACAGTAAACAAAATGTTCTAGTTCTGCATGGAGGGGTTCGATATTGCTAGTGTAAACTTTTTCAATTAGCCCATCTTGGCGGTAGAGGACTTGGCCGTAATCGGCTGAATAATTGGCGGTGGTTTGTCGGTGAATTAAAATTTCGTTATTCAGAAAATCCGCTTCCGTCAAACAATTATTACAGTGAGCCGTAATTTGTCGAATTTTCCGATGAGTAACTTTACTCGCCGTCAAGGTTGCTACAATTCCCGTCGCAAAACCTAACGTTGCGGTCACATAATCTAAATAACTTGAACCTGGCGCACGACTACCGCTTGCGGTCAATTTCACCACAGGCGCACCCACAAGTTCCAGTAACAGATCAATATCATGAATCATTAAGTCCAGTACGACAGAAACATCGTTAGCCCTCTGGGAATAGGGACTCATACGATGGGCTTCTAGGGCGAGGAGTTCTTCGGTTTTTAAAACTTTGCTTAATTCCTGAAAAGCAGGATTAAATCGTTCAATATGACCGACTTGTAAAATACAGTTGGAGTCGGCGGCCGCATTGACTAAAGATTCTGCCTCGGCAATACTGGCGGCGATCGGTTTCTCGATCAAGGTATTCACCCCAGCTTGCAAACAGGCCATCCCGACCGGGTGATGGAGACGGGTTGGAACGGCGACACACACCGCATCAACGTGGGGCAGTAAATCCTGATATCGTTCAAAAAAACGGATGCGATACTTACTGGCGGTATCTAGCCCTCGTTCCACATTGACATCAGAAATGCCAACTAACTCCACATCTTTGAGCAGACTGAGGACACGAGTATGATGTTGACCCATACTTCCTACACCGATAACACCAATGCGGATGGGTTCTAAAGAGCTTCTTTGTCCTTTGAGATGACTAGTCGTCATGATTTAATTCAATTCCTCTACACACCACCATGATGCTTGACCCTAGAAGTTAAATTTTGTTTCTAGAGAATCATGAGTAAGATAGTAGCACAGTCCGAAAAATTCCGATTAATGGAATCAATTTTATTTCAAGATGTCTTTCGTTGACTAGCATGAACGAGCAAGATGCCCATCCCACAAAATAGAATCATCCATTTTTTAATCTTCGCTGTTTATAGTCTAAACTTCTATAGACAAGGGGCTTAAGCCCCTTGTTACCGCAACTTATGCCTTTGCGGGAATAAATTTTAGGGAAACGCCATTCATGCAATACCGTTTTCCCGTAGGAGCGGGGCCATCATTGAAGACGTGGCCAAGATGCCCACCACACCGACGACAATGAACTTCGGTTCGCGTCATAAAGAAACTACGGTCAACGGTGGTCGCAATCGCGTTATCGAGGGGAGCATAGAAACTGGGCCAACCTGTTCCACTGTTAAATTTGGTGTCCGAAGAAAATAGGGGTAAGTCACAGCCTGAACAATTGTAAATGCCCTTGCCGTACTGCTTATCTAAGGGGCTAGTATGCGATCGCTCTGTGCCGTGTTTCCGTAGCACATTAAATTGTTCGGGAGTTAGCAGTTTACGCCATTCCTCTTCGGTTTTGGTGATTTCAAAGGTTTCTTTTGTGCTTGCCATGATAGTTTCAGTCTCAGTCGTCTGGATGATGGTAGGAGTTTCAGGTGTGTTAGTAGTTGAGAAATAACGGGTTAACCAGATACCGCCGAGGGCGGCTGATCCCGCTTCTAATAGATAACGTCTTTTCATGATGGATCACGCTATTACTAATTGACCAGCCATTTTAAAAAATAGTTGGAGAATGAGGTTTATTTATAACTATTACGCAGTTCTCTGGATTTTGGCCGCTCTAGAACAATCATAATGCGATCGCGTCTTTAGAAAATCGTGCCTGCTTTCACTTGTAAAATCTGAGAAGACTTTAACCATTGACTATCAAAAGCATTCAAATGGGTCGTCGTAATCAGGGTTTGAAAACGATCTTGAATGGCTTCTAATAATTGATTTTGTCGATGGAGATCTAATTCGGCTAACACATCATCTAATAGTAATAACGGTGATTCCCCGATCACTTCTTCTATTAAACTTAATTCCGCTAACTTTAACGCTAAAACTAAAGTGCGTTGCTGGCCCTGGGAACCGTAGGATTTGGCAGGGGTTTGATTAATGGTAAAGGAAAGATCATCTCGATGGGGCCCCACCACTGTTGCTCCTAATTGCATTTCTGCGATGCGGCGTTGTTCTATTTTATTCAAAAAAGCTTGTTGAACTTGTTGAGGAGCATCGGATTCCCAGAGAACATTGGGTAAATAATGAATTTCTAAAACTTCTGTTTTACCACTAATTTTTTCGTGCCAAAGCTGGGCTAAAGGGGTTAATCTGTGTAAAACCCTAGCACGACGACGAGTAACACGGGAACCGACTTCTGCGAGTTGCTGATCCCAGAGTTTTAATTGTTCTACATTGTGGGGTTTATCTACACTAGAAGAATTATTTTCCTGTTGTTTGCGGATATTTTTTAACAAAGCATTACGCTGCTTGAGAATATGTTGATATTGTCCCAGAATATGGGCATAAATTGGTTCTAATTGGGTTAATAAAATATCTAGCCAATGACGACGAACATCTGGCCCTCCCCTGACTAAATCGAGGTCTAAACAGGAAAATTCTACCGCATTAATGACTCCTAAAAAATCCATATTACGGCGCACCGATTCATGATTGAGAGTTAAGGTTCTTCGTCCTGTTCTCCGTAATAAAATAGAGAGTTCGGCACTGCCATAATGACGGTCTAGTTTTGCAAAAACCTGTCCTATTTCCTGCTCTTCTAAAATAAGATCGCGATCGCGACTGGTACGATGACTTTTAAGGGTCGCTAATAGCTCAACGGATTCTAATAGATTAGATTTTCCTTGGGCATTATCTCCCACTAAAATAGTTTTATGGGCCTCAAATTTAACAAATTGATCGGTATAATTACGAAAACTTTTTAGCTGTAATTCTTTTAAATACATGGCTCCCAACAAAATTTAACAAAAAATGATGGTAATTAACTCTGAGCCTGCATGGAAAATTGTTGGGCATGGAATTTAGCATAACGACCGTTTTTCGCAATTAATTCTTCATGGGTTCCCGATTCAATAATTTGACCTTTTTCCATCACAAAAATGCGGTCAGCGCGTCGAACAGTTGCCAGACGATGAGCAATCACAAAAACCGTTCTTTCCTGGGTAATACGGTCTAAGGCTTCTTGTACTAAAGCTTCTGATTCTGAATCTAAAGCAGAGGTCGCTTCATCTAAAATCAAAATCCCTGGATCTCTTAAAATTGCCCGTGCGATCGCGATGCGTTGCCGTTGCCCTCCCGATAAATTAACGCCCCGTTCTCCCACATAGGTATGATAACCCTGGGACAATTCAGTAATAAATTGATGGGCATTGGCGATCTTGGCGGCGGCTTCAATGGCAGGTAGGTCTAAATCCGTTTTTCCAAAGGCAATATTTTGGGCGATCGTTCCCGAAAAAAGAATATTATCCTGGGGAACAATGGCAATTTGTTCTCTCAAACTTTTGAGCGTAACATCTTCGACATTAATGCCATCAATTAATATTTTTCCTTCAGTGGTATTGTAGAGCCTCATTAATAAATTGACGAGGGTACTTTTTCCTGCCCCTGATGTTCCCACTAGGGCAATCATTTCTCCTGATTTGGCAATGAAATTAATATTTTTTAGAACAGGTTTATTGGGTAAATATTCAAATAAAATATTTTGATATTCCACTTTACCTGTCACCTTGGGTAAAGCGATCGCGTCAACTTTATCTTCCACTAAGGGCTGAACCGATAAAATTTCAAAAATACGATCAATGGAAGCTTCTCCCTGTTTAAAAAGATTATAATCACTGGTAATATGGGTAATGGGATCAATTAACATGGCGACGGCGGTGAGGTAACTAATAAAGCTAATACCCGTTAAATTCCCCTCAGAAATTTGCCATCCTGCTAATAGAAAAAGTACAATAACTCCCATTGCTTCTAGGAAACCGACTACCACAAATTGTAAAGCTTTGACCTTTTCTGCTAAAAATTGCGATCGCCGATGTTGATGGGCTTCTTCCATAAAAAGTTCAACTTGATAGTCTTCGGCAGCAAAGGCTTTGACCAAACGAATTGCACTCAATCCTTCCGTTAATAAAGACGATAAATTAGAAATTCGGTTTTGGCTACGGCGACTAAATTTAAGTAATTGTTCTCCAAAAAAGCCGATCAAAATCCCCATTAAGGGTGCAACAATGGAGACCGCTAAGGTCAAGTACCAATTGACATAAAACATAAAACCAAAGACGACCACGAGTTGCAATACCGAAGGAACAAAATCATGGAAAAATTTATTCACCACTTCTCCAATGCGGTCAATATCTTCCGTTAATCGATAGGATAAATCTCCTGTTTTAGAAGCTTCAAAATAGCTTAAACTAAGTTTTTGTAGGTGAGTATAAACTTGTTTTCTCAAATCTAAAGCAACGGTTAAGGCGGCCTTGGCCATCAGTGAATCCTGTCCATACTGGGCCGCACCTCTGACTAAAAAAATGGCGGCGGCGACTCCTGCTAAAACGGCGATCGCCCTCACATCTCCTGCTGAGATATATTTAGCCATTTGCCCGACTAACCAGGCAAGAATTGGCCAAAAGACCGTAAAAAGCAAGGTACAGAGGAAAGCAGTGAAAATTGTCCTTGAATAAGGTCGAATATAGGGAACTAGCAACCAATAGTGAGATTTTTTTTGCAAAATAATTAAGACACGATTATTAATATAGACTTCTTAGTATAGGGTTTTTGGTGCTTCTTTCCAAGAAAATGCCGTTGGATTCATGACTAAATATAACGGGATTCGTAAAAGTGAGGTATGGCCAAAGCTTGATTAAGAAGGGACTTAAGCCCCTTAATTATAGCTTATACGACTGCACACGGCTATAGCTATTAAATAACTAATATAGAGTTTCTTTAATTATCAAAGATCTGAACAAAATCAATCTAAATAAAAAAAATTATAATGCTTAATGGGGATTATGTGATTAAGATTTTT
>JBEIFD010000218.1:0-6580 GCA_040382535.1 Merismopediaceae cyanobacterium | reverse complement strand
CCGTCGCGGCTTAGATTATGAGAATTCTTTTCGATCAGGGAACGCCTGTACCTTTGCGAAAATATTTGACAGAACATTCTGTGACAACAGCCTATGTTGTTTTGCTCTCAACTTCATGGCTAAAAATTCGGACACAGACCGATAAAGTTTGTGATGTTATCAATGAAATTAAACTTGGCGATTATGTCGAAATTTCCATCTAATTTGTATTGCAATAATCCAATTTAAATGTATCATCGCTGAATGCGATCGCCTTTACATAAACTGAAATTCTAAAATGCGATCGCGATCAAGTTTCCCGTGTGCAATAATTAAGAAAATATTGTTATAGCTTGAGAATCCCAATATCATGACTCAACTTAATCGTATTACCATTAACCCAGATATCTGTCTTGGACAACCTACTATTAGAGGAATGCGGATCACCGTTGGATTTGTCCTCAAACTATTAGCCAGTAAACTTTCTATTCAGGAAATTTTAGAAGCCTATCCAGAATTAGAAGATGAAGATATTCAACAAGCTCTTAACTATGCCGCTTGGGCCGTTTCAGACAGAATAATTTCTATTCCTTCGGCATGAATAATCTTCGTTTTATCGCCGATGTACATATTTCCCCTCTAACCGTCGCCGCATTGAGAAGCAATGGTTACGACATTTTTCGTACTACAGAATTACTTCCTGCAACGGCTCCTGATTCTAATATTTTGGAAATTGCCAGAATCGAAACTCGGATTATTATCACTCAAGATTTAGACTTTTCCATGTTGATTGCTCTTGCTAAATATAATCAGCCAAGTTTGATTACATTGCGATTATCTTCTGCCAAACCTGACGTTGTAACACAAAAATTACTAATAGTTTTGCCAAATTTACAGGAAGAATTACGGAGCGGTTCAGCTATAACAGTCAATGACAATTCTATTCGTATTCGTAAACTTCCAATTTCTTGATTGGTAACTTTTCTAGAAATTTAAAACGCAATCGCCTTTATATGAAACAAAATTTTAAGAGGCAATCGCTCTTACATAAACTAATAAAATGCGATCGCACTAATTGGAATCTGCTCCGAAATAATACTTTGATTCACACAAAAATAAGGCGCATTATCTTGGATTGACTAAAGCGATGGCGATCGCACTGGTTGGGCATTATTTTTTGGCCAAAGCGAAGTAACTCGTCATTAGATTTCTATAGTTTGGAATATGATTGGAACATAGTGTCCCAAGTCCTTCAATGTCATTACGCCAGTCGCGATGTAGTTCACACGCCATCCCGAACCAATTCATTAGCTGAACACCTGCCCCTTGCATCCGTAGCCAAGCACTATGACGCGCCACCTCATTGAAAGTACCCGAAGCGTCTGTTATTACAAATACATCGTAGCCATTCTCAATGGCAGATAGAGCTGGAAACGCCACGCAGACTTCGGTTACTACGCCAGCAATAATTAGTTGCTTGCAGCCCGTGTTCTTCACCGCGCGAATGAAATCCTCATTATCCCACGCATTGATGTCTCCTGGTCGGGCTATGTAAGGCGCATCAGGAAACATTTCTTTTATTTCGGGGACGAGCGGCCCGTTGGGTCCAGATTCAAAGCTAGTTGTTAGAATCGTCGGCAACCCGAAGTATTTTCCACAGGCGGCGGTAGCCAGTACATTATTCTTGAACTCGCTCGGCGAAAAATCCTGAACCAATGAAATTAGTCCTGCTTGGTGGTCTACAAGTAGAAGTGCTGCGTCATCTCTCGAAAGACGATTGTAGATGGGGGGGTGCGTCATAAGTTTATCTTTCGGTGGTTATTTGATTTGGGGGCTTGTTTAATGATGTCCAATCATTAATTATACAGAAACTTTCCGTATATTTCCACAAATGGAACGATCGCTACAAACATTCCATAGTGCGATCGCCTTTATCTGAAACAATGTTTAAAACGCGATCGCCTTTACATGAACTGAATTTCTAAAATGCGATCGCGATTAAGTTTCGCTTGTGCAATAATCAAGAAAATATCGTTACAGATTGAGAGTCCCAACACCATGACTCAACTTAATCATATTACCATTAATCCAGATATCTGTCTTGGACAACCTACTATTAGAGGAATGCGGATCACCGTTGGATTTGGCCTCAAACTATTAGCCAGTAAACTTTCTATTCAGGAAATTTTAGAAGCCTATCCAGAATTAGAAGATGAAGATATTCAACAAGCTCTTAAGCTGTTCGTAATCTAAACTGCACTAACACAATTACCTTTATTTTTAAGCTTACGATTCCACTTAATAACTAATCCTCCGACCTTAAGAAGATTATGTAAAACTATTTCTAATTCTTCGAAAGATTTAAAAAGCCAATGAGCAACATACTCTTTTGTAGAGTGCCACACTAATTTAATTAAATTATAATCTGGACTATAAAGTGGCAAATACTCTAAATGTATTTTCGGCATTTCTTCTTCTATTTGCTTAATGATTTCTGCTTTTTTATGAAAACTTGCATTGTCTAATATTACAACTATCTGAGGCCCTTTATCTTTGAAGTCTTCTGCCTTATTTCCAGCTTCTACCCATTCTCTAATTGCTTCTGCACAAAAAATTTTCATCACTTCATAGAACGTTTCTGAATTTCCTTTTTTGACAAATTGTACAAATCTTTTTTTGTCTGAATATCTTAAAAATCTCATCACATTTACTCGCCCTCTTCTTCTCTCTCCTGCCAATTTTTTCTTTTCCCTTTTTTACCCTAACACTTTCTTCTTATCACACGTAAACTGAATCTACTTTCGTCCAAAAACCATATCTGGATTAGCTTGGGATTCTCTTTTGCTATTTTCATATAACCTTCTAGTTTTTTCTTTAAATGCTTCTCTCTTTTTACTATCTTGCTTTTCTTCTAAACTATATTTTATCCAGATATACGAATAGTTATTTTCTTTAATATATTTCTGATTTGACTACTTGATAGTTTTATTCCTGTCTTTTCTTCTAGATAGGTTGACAATCTTGCATTTGTCCATCTCCCAAATTTGTATCCTAATTCTTCAGGTTCTTTTTCAATTGTTTCTAATAATAATTTTACATATTCTTCTGTTGCTTTTTGATAATTTCCTTTCATTCTTTCATCTACTAAGCTTTCTAAATTATCTGGATCGCCATGAACACACCAATACGCTACCTTTCTCAAGCTGCATCCTAAAAAATTAGCAATTTCAGCTTGGGTTTTTCCATCATTTAGTAGTAAAAACATCAAAATTCTTTCTCGAATATCAGGATGCCCATTTTCTTTTAGGGCTTTTTGTAGTTTTTCTTTTTGGTCTATTTTTAGAAAGTTTTTTGCTGGCATTGCTTTATTCTTCTTTTTTTACTATTTTGATTATATGCTATTTAGATATGTAACAGCTTATTTACCAATTTATTCTTGACAATCATACAAATGCTACCCTTTTTTGACCGCCTAGCACATCCTCTCATTTTTGACAATGCGTAACTTGTAAGTAATTTGCTAGATTATAAACTAAATGGGAAATCGTTTCATCATAGAAACGGCTTTTCTGGCATTCTCTTTTAATCCATTGGCAACTCTGGGAACCTGGGGAATTTGCCAAAGCAGATCAATGGTACGCCGCAAAATTCGGACTAAATCGCCTTCATCTAAACTGGTATTACTACATAATTCATCCCAGGTTGCACCTAACGCCCATTGTTCAATTAATCCTAATAAATCTACTTCTAACCAGAGAGGAATATTGATTTCATGGCGTTTTTGGGTCTGAATTAATTTGCGCCGTACTTCCCAAAGATTAGTGCGATCGCAGTAATAAATTAAAAAGAGGATCGTGGAGAGGGGAAGGGAAAGATTTATGCCAGAACGAAAAACAAGGGTCATCAAGGTCAAATCTAAACCTGGACGAAGAACGGCTAATACTTCAGACGCAGGATTGTAGTGTGTCCAGGTGTCAGGGCGTAGGGTTTCTGTAATTAACCCACTGACGGCAGAGGCTAAATGATGGGGAGCAAGGTGATTGAATTTACCCGACATAAAAACCAAGCCTAACCAAAGCTCATTTTCTCCGCGTAAAGTGGCGGCGGCTTCTCCTAAAAGAGTGGGAGAAAATCCATCTAGGGCTTCTAATTCCTGTAAAATGGCGATTAGATCTAAAAATTCTTGCCAGTAATAGGATTGTCGCGATTGAAGACGTTGATACTCAATTTGACGTTTTTCTAATTCCTCCCTGAGCAGTAGCCGTTGATGATAGCCCTCAATGATGCGCTGGGGATTTTTATGTTTTTGCAGGGGATGGGTATCCAGAATTTTTTGGACATGATCGACTCGTCCCTGCTGTTCTAAAATTTCGGGGGGAGTGGGGTTAGGTAGAACTGATGAGGCGATCGCATTAGCAATCGGGAGAGTTTCCTCGTCACCTTTAAAGGGTCTGCCTGGGGAAAGAAATTCTAAGGGAGGTAGGGTTAAATTCCCTAATAAATGGGCAGGAAGAAGACCTTCGTTAATTTCAAAAATATCGCTAGAAGTTGCCCGATACCAGCGATTATCGGAAGCGAAACAAATTAATTCGGGAACCTGGCTAAAACCCTGAGCTTTTTCCACGACAACGGCGATCAGGGGACGGGAAACCTTGATATATTTGCCTTTGAGGTAAATAATTTTACCCAGGGGTAATTCTGCTAATCGGGATTTTATTTCGTTTTTACGGTTGCTTTCGGACTGTTGTTGTAATAATTTGAGTAATCTTTGTTCTTCTCGCAGTCGGGCGCGGAATTTCTCAAAACTCCGAACCTCTGTTTCATTAACCCCTGCCAGTTTAATATCCATTTGGGTTAATTGGGTCATCAAACGGGCGATCGCGGCTTGGGTGGGTTCGAGTTCTAATTGGGCTAAATATTCGGCAAAACTGCGCTCTAGGAGGTCTTTCGCTTCTTCGAGGGAATGTTTTTGTAATAAATTTAAAACCATGCCGTAGGAAGGCGTAAACCAGCTACGGAGAGGGTCAGCATTAGCCAGAGCGAGATAGGTCGCTTCTTTTGCCCCCTCAAAGGGAGATTGAACCGTTACTACATGGCCCACTTTGTCCATGCCCCGACGACCTGCACGGCCTGCGATCTGCAAAAACTCAGAGGGGGTGAGCATACTGTGACCATCGTCCGTCCGTTTAGAAAGAGCAGAAATAACGGTGGTACGGGCGGGCATATTAATCCCCGCAGAAAGGGTTGCGGTGGCAAAAACTACCTTGATTAACCCCATCTCAAAGAGTTTTTCCACTAATTCTTTCCAATTAGGCAGTACCCCTGCATGGTGAACGGCAATTCCTCCCAATAAAGGTTCAATTTGCTCTAAATGGGTCATCGGTGAAGATTGGGCCAACCATTGCCAGAGTTTCCAGGTGGTTTCGGGTTGACTGCTCAGGGTTTGGGTGAGTTTTTCGCCCCAGCCTTGGGGATTGAGGGCAAAATCTAGGATCTGTTCGGCAAACTCTGGGTGTTCCCGACCAAACTCGACTCGTAATTTATTTTTAAGTAGGGGATTTTCAAAGAGAAAAAAAGCAAGCAGATTTAATTGAATTGCCTGGGATTCTTCGGGAGTTACTAGGGTTAAATGGCGCAATTCTTTAACGGCTTGTTCGCAACCTCTACGACTGAAAATGACATAAATGGCGGGTAGAAAATTCTGTTCCTGTAATTGTTGAACAATGGTTAAAACACTAGGACAATCTTCCCTTCTCAGGCGTTTGGGTTTCTTATCTCGTTGCGTTTTTTTGGGTAATAAATGGGGATTAATGCCGTTATTTTTATTATTTAAGAGGGGAAATAAACCCGCTTTATTACTAAAGTGAAAGTGCAGAGGGACGGGACGAAAATCCGAGTTGACCAGTTCACAATGGGATAAATCCTCATCGGGCGATCGCCGTCGGTTACCTTTCAGAGAACTACCTAAACGGACTTGATTAATCCAATCGGTTAATTGTTCAGGTTTACCAATCGTGGCGGAAAGGGCGACCAGTTGAATGGTCGCGGGACAATAAATAATCGATTCTTCCCAAACCGTCCCCCGTCCGCGATCGCTGATGTAATGACATTCATCAAAAACCACCGTTTCCACATTTTCCAGGGACGTTCCCACTTGCCCAATGGGAGTTTCGTAGAGCATATTACGAAAAATTTCGGTCGTCATCACCACGATCGGCGCGTTGGGATTAATCACAATATCCCCCGTAATTAGTCCTACGGCGGAATCTGCATCTTCTAACCCTATTTCTCGCAATTTATCCTGAAAATCTCGGACTTTTTGGTTAGAAAGAGCTTTTAAAGGGGTGGTATAAAAAACCCGTTTTCCCCTCGTTAGGGCGCGATAAATGGCATATTCCCCAATGACCGTCTTTCCCGACCCTGTGGGCGCACAGACCACGACAGATTTTCCCGACTCTAAAACGGCGATCGCTTCTTGTTGAAAATCATCAAGCTTGTAGGGAAAAAGATCTTGAGGCGTTAAAGTAGGTAAGGAAAAATTTTTCACTGGAATTTCAAGTAGAACAGTTGAGAGAGCGCAAGATTGATGAAACGGCGATGG
>JBEIFD010000217.1:0-6610 GCA_040382535.1 Merismopediaceae cyanobacterium | reverse complement strand
TTCAACGCCTCTCTAAACAGAAAAATGAATTAACTCAGCAACTCAATCAAAGCCGTCAAGATTTGGCAACGGTTCAACAACGATTAGCAATTTTAACAGTTCAAATTCCCCAATTAGAAACCGAATTACAACAGGAACAACAAAAATTAACGGATTTAGAAAATTCGCAAACTCATCGAGAATGGCAAGAAATTCAAGCAGTGATTAAAACTCAGGAAATTCAGTTACAAGCCAAAGAAAAAGCCTTGCGAGAAGGTGAAATTCGCTTAACGGATTTGCAAAATCAGACCCATCGCTTTGAAGAAAAAATTGCCGAGTCCCAAAAGCGCATTGAACTCAATCAAACCCAAACCGCCGAAGTTACAACCCAACAACAAAGCTTAACGACTGAATTAAACACGATTAATGCCAAAATTAGCGAAACTGAAACTCTGTTAGCTCAACTCTCTAATCGACTGGGTGAAACAAAAAAAGAACGCGATCGCCTAGAACAACTATTGCAATCTCAACAACATCAACATCAACAAATTATTTGGCAATTAGAAAAAATTGCGGTCAGTCAAACGGAACGCCAAGCAAGTTTACAGGTTTTGCAGGAAAAAATGACGGCTCAACAATCCGAGTTACCCAATCCCTTGCCGACCATTCCCTTATTAGAAAATTTTGATCCTGAAACAGGAGATTACTCAGTTTTATTAGAAAATTTACAAAAGGAAATTCGTAATGCTCAAAAACGTTTGGAGGCAATGGAACCCGTCAATATGTTGGCCCTCGAAGAACACGAAAAAACTCAGGCAAGATTATTAGAATTGTCAGAGAAATTAGCCACCATTGAAGCCGAAAGAACCGAATTATTATTACGAGTGGAAAATTTCACCACCCTCAGACAACGCTCCTTTAAAGATGCCTTTGATGCGGTGAATACGAATTTTCAAGCTATTTTTGCGGAACTTTCCGAAGGGGATGGTTATTTACAATTAGACAACTCAGAAGATCCCTTTAGTGGCGGATTAAATTTAGTGGCACACCCCAAAGGGAAACCCGTCCAACGATTAAGCTCCATGTCAGGAGGTGAAAAATCTTTAACGGCTTTGAGCTTTATTTTCGCTCTGCAACGATATCGTCCTTCCCCTTTCTATGGCTTTGATGAAGTAGATATGTTTCTAGATGGAGCTAATGTGGAGAAATTATCGCGGATGGTTCAAAAACAAGCAAAACTCGCCCAATTTATCGTCGTTAGTCTGCGTCGCCCGATGATCGAAGCATCTGAGCGGACAATTGGGGTCACTCAAGCCAGGGGAGCGCATACTCAGGTTTTAGGGATTAAGTTGTAGAGAAGCGAATTGTTTAAGGACTTACTCAATAAGCTGTTAATTATCTAAAACGCTTACAAGGAAGGGGCTTAAGCACCTTGTTAAAAGATTTTCAGCAAAATCATTATGCAATCTAAATTCGTGACAGCTTATTCCCTAAAAAATATTGTTATAAAACCTGAAAAATCCTGATTGGGCTTAGCTTAGATCCTCTTCAAGATTGAATATTAAGTGATTTGTTTAAGCCTTAATTATCAGACTTTGTACGGAGAGGGAGGGATTCGAACCCTCGTTAAAGTTACCCCTAAACAGCATTTCCAGTGCTGCGCCTTCAACCACTCGGCCACCTCTCCTGGTGGGTCACAGCTTTACATCATACAATAGATAATGGCCGATCACTCAATTTAATTCAAAAAACTATGACTCGCTCCTATCAAATTCGGATTCATCACCGCCAAACCGAGGACTCCTACACCCTATCTGTGCCTGAAGACCGCTATATTCTCCACAGCGCAGAAGCCCAGGGCTATAAATTACCGTTTTCCTGCCGTAATGGAGCTTGTACGAGTTGTGCCGTTCGTATTCTATCGGGAGAGGTGGATCAACCTGAAGCGATGGGACTTTCTCCCGAATTACAAAAAAAAGGTTACGCGCTTTTATGTGTGAGTTATCCCTGCTCTGATCTGGAAGTGGAAACCCAGGACGAGGATGAGGTTTATGAATTACAATTTGGTCGCTATTTTGGGCGCGGAAAGGTACGTTTTGGCTTACCCTTAGATGAAGATTAGTCTGTTCGCCACTGTTCTCTAGTATTCGTTGTTTAAATTCCGTTGAGTAATTTTTCCTTGTTTTTTTAACTTTTAACCTAAAAATCTGCCCCATGACCCTTGATCAACAGAATTTACAAAATTTTTTAGAGGTTGCGACTGAATCCGTTCTGGCGGCGGGGGCGGTACTCGAAGATCTCTATGGAAACTTAAAGGCGATCGCCGAAAAAGGTCGGCCAGGCGATTTGGTCACAGAGGCAGATAAAAAAGCAGAGTCTATTATTCTCGATATTATTGCCCGTCATTTTCCCGACCATGCGATTTTAGCCGAAGAATCGGGCTATTTAGGCGATCAAACCGCCAATCCCTATCTATGGGCGATCGATCCCCTCGATGGAACCACTAACTATGCTCATGGTTATCCCATCGCCTGTGTCTCCGTCGGGTTGATGATTGAAGGAATCCCCCAGGTCGGTGCGATTTATAATCCCTTTCGTCAAGAGTTATTTCGCGGAGCGAAGGGGCTAGGAGCAACCCTTAATCGCCGTCCCATTCGCGTTTCCCAGACCGCAAGCTTGGAAAAAAGTCTTTTAGTGTCGGGCTTTGCCTATGACCGTCGAGAAACCCTCGATAATAATTATGCAGAATTTTGTCATTTGACCCATTTAACCCAGGGCGTTCGCCGTAGTGGTTCTGCTGCACTGGATTTGGCGGACGTGGCCTGTGGACGATTGGAGGGATACTGGGAACGGGGGATCAAAGCTTGGGACATTGTGGCGGGCGTTGTTATCCTAGAAGAAGCAGGCGGAGTGGTCACCAGTTATGATAATCATTCGTTAGACATTCAATCAGGACGAATTTTAGCAACTAATGGTTTAATTCATCAGGAATTAAGTCAGTCTTTACTCTATTCTGCCGATTGGTTTACTGGTTTCTTAGATAAAAAACTTAATTAACTGACTGAAAATATGATTTTTAATCAAAAAAGTTAGGCATTTTTTGGAATGTAGTAAACAATGAAATAGGGGTTCGGAATTAAGTACGAGGAATAATGGTAGAGTTTCCAATTCAGCAAGGACTATTTAAATATAATGTGATGGACTATCACGCTATTTTGGGAACACCGTTAGATATGGGAGCGCCAGAGATTCGTCAACGCTATTTGAAAATTGCCTACTTTCTTCACCCTGATACCTGTAAATTAGAAAGTACCGCCGATAAAAAACGAGCGATTAAGCTTTTTTCTAAGTTAGTCAATCCTGCCTATGAGGTTTTATCACGGGAGCATAGTCGAACTGAGCAGGTATTGATTATTTCCGAAATTGCGAGGGGGCTGGCTCCTGAAAAAGATAAAATTACGTTGGCGAATGAAGAGTCTCAAAAACTATTCAAAGCAACTAATAATCTAGATTTGGTTTATCACCAGCTACTCCATCCTTTGATTACCGATCTTTATAAGGATTTAGACAATATTTTTCAAAGAGTTGCCTATATTAGTGAGTTGAATCTGATTTATCTGATGATGAAGTCGGAACAACCCATTTCGTCTAAACCCTCATCTCCCACGATGATTTCGGCTTCTGTTCGTCCGAGAGCGGATGCAACGATTGTAACCGCAGCTTCTCCCCTCAAGGAAGAGCCAAAAAAAGAAGTTCCTAAAATTTCTCCCCAAGAAAACTATTACCGACGAGCTAAGGAACAGTATGACCGAGGGGGTTATTCTGAGGCGATCGCGGAATTGAGAGAAGTGCTAAAAATTGATCCCAGAGATAGTAAATCCCATTGTTTATTGGGTTTGTGTTATCTCAAAAGTAAAATGGCCACAATGGCAAAAGTCCACATTACGATGGCTTTAGAGATTAATCCGAGCGATCCATTGAATATCCTAGCGAAGAGAGAGCTAGATAAGGTTCTTCCTCCCGATGATAAGAAAGATAGTAAATCTACGAAGTCGGGATTGTTTGGGGGATTTTTTGGGGGCAAGAAAAAGTAGAATAGGGTAACTTGCCCCAGATTAAAAATTTTTGGCTTACTATTGTGACCTCCTCTATGATTCATCAACCGCCCGCAGGAGCGAGGGATCTACTGCCCGTCGAAGTCGCTCAAAAAGCGTGGATTAATAACCGCCTCCAGGATATTTTTCAAGGTTGGGGTTATCAGCGCATTGTGACATCCACTTTGGAATGGCTGGATACCCTGATTGCAGGGGGCGCGATCGAACCGTCAACGGTGATCCAACTTCAGGACAGTTCGGCGGGCAATTTGGGTTTGCGACCTGAATTAACGGCTTCCATTGCACGGGCGGCAGTCACTCGTATGTCCGATAGCATTTATCCCCAACGCCTTTGTTATCGGGCGAATGTCTTTCGTAAACCGCCTGTGGGTTATCACGGTCGCCAATTGGAATTTTACCAAGCGGGGGTAGAATTGCTATTTGTCGGTGGGGTGATGGCTGATGCGGAAATGTTGCTCTTGATGGCCGATGGATTAAAAGCACTAGGCATTCCCCAGTGGCAAGTCATTGTGGGAGAAGCGGGTCTGACGCGATCGCTGTTATCTCGATTTCCCCAACCGCTACAAACAGAAGTTCGGGAATGTCTGATCGAGTTAGATTACGTCAAACTCAGTAATTTGAATTATCCGACCGTCGAGCTGAAAGATTGGGCCCTACAATTATTTGATTTACGGGGAGAAGCTGAAACAGTCCTAGAAACGGTTTCCCAGTTAGACTTAGATCCCGCCAGTCAGGAGAGAATCAAAAATTTAAAATCTTTGGTCGAAATCATCCGTCAAAGCGATCAATCCCAAATTTCCCTAATTTTAGATCTCAGTTGGTTACAACCCTTTGACTACTACACAGGCATTGTTTTTCAAGCGGTGAGTGTTGCGGGGAACCAATCCCATATTTTGGGACAGGGGGGGCGTTATGACCAATTATTAGGGCTTTATCATCCCCAGAAAAAATCCTTACCAGGCATTGGATTTTCCCTTAATATTGAGGATTTACACGCCTGTTTACTCCCAACGAAACATTTACCCAAAACAACGCCTCGGATTGATTGTTTGGTGATTCCCCTTTCTCCCTCAGATCGTAGCCAGGCGTTTCGGTATGCCCAGTCTCTGCGAGATGACCAGCCTACTTTACGGGTGGAATTAGAGTTAGGCGATCGCGCTATGGATGAAATTCGTGCCTATGCCCGTAATGCCCAAATTAAACAATTAGCCTGGATCGATACCGAGGGAGCCGTAAAAACAGAAATAATCGCTTAAAAAACATTGAATTAATGCCTAAGCGTCAATTTTAATTCAGAACAGAACCCAGCCAACCCAAATAGGATTCAGAACCCGACA
The DNA here is from genome assembly GCA_040382535.1 of Merismopediaceae cyanobacterium. GTDB lineage: Bacteria > Cyanobacteriota > Cyanobacteriia > Cyanobacteriales > Microcystaceae > Snowella. Next base: position 1,179 of record JBEIFD010000217.1, on the reverse strand, counting down.
CAATCGGTAGGGCGATAATTTCAGGGACTTCGTAGGAATGAATTTCTTGAATTCTGCTGGATAGTTCTGCAAATTTAGCGAGATTGGTTTTAATGACTAACTGAAATTCTGATTCCTGCTGAATGTTGCCTTCCCATTGATAAATAGACTGCACAGGAAAAATATTGATACAGGCGGCTAATTTTTCTTCAATCAAAATTGTCGCGATCGCCGTTGCCTCAGATTGGGAAGCAGTTGTCACGAATACCACACCATAACCCGTAGCATTGAGCGCATCCATAAGAAAACATCCTTAAACCGCAAAACCAGGATTAAAGAGAGATATCGCAGACATTTGCTTGGTCAAACTCCGTGCCTTCTCCGAATAATCTCTTTGCTGTAAAATACTGAGTTGATTTTCAAAGATGATGGCTTCATTCAGATTAGCTCCCTGCAAAATTGCATCATCTAAAATTGCATGGGTGAAGTTTGCTCCTTCTAAATTGGTTTCCGTTAGATTCGCGCCCGTCAAATTTGCGCCCGTTAAATTCGCATTTCTCAGATTAGACTTTTGGAGATTGGCCCCTTGGAGATTCGCTCCCTGTAACTGCGCCCTCACCATCCGAGCATAACTGAGATTCACCCCTTCTAAATGAGCCTTCTGGAGATCCACCTCCCTCATCAAAGCCCGACTAAAATTCGTCTCCCAGAAAGAAGTTTCCGTTAGAATCGCGCCACTTAAGCGAGCCTCTTGCAGATTCGCCCAATTAAAATTAGCTTTGTGGAGGTTTGCATCCCGTAGGTTGACCCCACATAGATTTGCACCACTCAGATTCGCTTGTTCTAAATCGGCTCCCCGTAGATTGGTGTAGGAAACATTCGCCCCACTCAGACGAGTCCCAAGCAAACTGGATTTTACTAAAAAAGCTCCCGTCAAATCGGCCCGCGTTAAATCCGCTTCATCCAAACAGGCTTGATTTAATTTGGCGTAGGTGAGGTCGGCCCAATTGAGGTTAACCCGACTTAGGTTAGATTTCGTTAAAAAAGCTCGACTGAGATTTGTGCCAATGAGATTCGAGTCGGTTAGATTCACTGAGATCAACATGACCTGGGACAAGTCCGAACCCTGAAGGTTTATTTTCGGGAAATCTCGCAGGCCTTTTTCGTAAAATCGAAGAAAATCATTAATCTTCATAGTAG
>JBEIFD010000216.1:0-6612 GCA_040382535.1 Merismopediaceae cyanobacterium | reverse complement strand
CTGAATTTGTAGGCAGATTCCAACTTAATCGTGAAGCTCTCCCTGCGATCGCCCTTTCCACCAATACCTCGATTCTGACGGCGGTGGGCAACGACTACAGTTTTGATATCATTTTCTCTCGTCAAGTTGAAGCGTTGGGGCAACCAGGTGATATTGTCTGGGGACTCTCCACCTCTGGCAAATCCTCCAATGTCCTCCACGCCCTCAAACGAGCCAAGGATATGGGATTAATTACCGTTGGCATGGCAGGAAATCAAGGTGGATTATTACAGGAATTTGCCGATTATTGCCTATTTGTCGCTGAAAAAAACACGCCCTACATTCAAGAAATCCATCTCATCACCTATCATCAAATTTGTGAACAGGTGGAAGCCAAACTTTTTGCCAAAGCAGGATTAGAAGCCCAATTTGCGGTTTAATACTAAGAGAAAAAAGCTTCTCTGTTTAGCGTTCCATGCTCCAAACCCCAAAATCGACTGAATCCCTGAAAAAAGCCCTATTCCTAGACCGAGACGGGGTGGTGATTAACTATATTCCCTACCTGAGCCGACCAGAGCAGGTAGAAATTCCTGAAGCGGCAGGAAAAACCCTCAAATACTGGCAAAATCAGAATTATTTACTGATTATCATCACAAATCAATCGGGAGTGGGTCGGGGACGTTTTACCCTAGAAGATGTGGAATCGGTTCATGAACGGGTGCGCGAGGTTTATCAGCCTTTTGGAGTCGAATTTGATGATATTTTTGTTTGTCCCCATCATCCCGATGATAATTGTCAATGTCGTAAACCGTCTGGGGAAATGTTAGTTCGAGCGGCACAAAAACATGGTATTTCCCTCGCAGATTCTTTCTTTTTAGGGGATGCTCCTAGTGATCTCGAAGCCGCGATCGCCGCAGGTTGTCAACCCCTTTTAGTTTTAACGGGAAGAGGTCAGACGACATTCCAAGAAATTGACCAATACCCTGTTAAAATCCCTGTTTTTGACCAAATTGCCGATACAGTAATACTGCTGAATAATGACTCCAACTAATGGCTCAACGCGATCGCCGAAATTCGTCTCTCTTATTCCTAATTTAATGGGAGGAGAAGGACATATTATTCCTTACCATGAAGCCGTTAGTCAGGCTACTAAAAAGCTTGGTTGGGAGTACGAAGCGATTATTCCTGCCCATCATGGCAATCAAAATTTACCCTTGGATTGGAATGGCTGTCTATTAGATACCGATTTAGAAGAGGAAGGCAATGGCGTTGAAAAAATTAGCAGAATTAAAGATGCTTTTTTGCTCGGTCTGAGTATTGCCCAATATTTTCGCAATCATTCTCAAAAAGATCAATCTACCATTATTTTTTTGGAAAGATTTATTCATTTACAATTATTTTCTTTGGCTGTTGCTTTATTTTTAATTCCTCGCCAAAATATACAAGTTTGGTTGCTCTATCGACGGGATGCCCACTACGATAAAACCCGATCTATTTATAAATTTTTACACCAAATTATTCATCAACTACTGCCGAAAAATCAGTTTAAATTCCTAACCGATAGCGAACTTTTGGCTAATTCCTTATCTGATTATTTCCAAGAAAAAATAACCGTCATGCCCATTCCCCATACGGATATTAGCTGTCCTGAAAAGGAATCAAAAATAAATAAAGAAATTTTTTGTTGGTGGCCAGGTTCTCCGCGACTGGAGAAAGGTTGGGATATTTTAAAAGATATTACCAAGGAGATTATTAAAGGAGGAGAAAAAATTTGTTTGATCGCGACAGAAAATGCAGATTTTCACCCTAACTCCGAAGGAATAAACATTAAAACGACTAAAAATAATCTGACTCGTGAAGAATATTTAGAATGGTTATGTTTGAGTGATATTATTCTTTTACCCTATCATGCTGATGCTTATAAAGAACGCACATCTGGTATTTTTACGGAATGTATTATTGCGGGTAAAATTCCCTTGGTTACACCCAATACTTGGATGGCTCAGGAATTAAAAAATTATCAGTTAGAGGATCTGATTATTGATTGGGACAACGCTCAAAAAGTTTGCGATCGCATTATTGCCCTCATGGCTAATTCCTCGATTCACACTCAAATCAGGATCATGCAGAAAGATTTTAAACAATTTCATAATTTGGAGAACTATGCCCAAACGATGCAGGAAATTTTTGATAAAGCTTGAAGCCGCGATCGCCTCCCCAACAAGTTTGACAATCGAAAAAATTTAGCTTCAACTTCTACAACTTCAAAGAAATATGCGACAATAAATTTATCCTTCCAAAACCCCTTGGGTGCGTAGCTCAGTGGATAGAGCATCCGCCTTCTAAGCGGACGGTCGCAGGTTCGAGCCCTGCCGCACCCGTTATTCAATAGTCTCTTACTGGGATCGATCCTAATCTAGACTGCTACGTGGAATAATAGTATTAGCCGTTTTTTGAAAAAATCGTTATGACCGCAACAGCCGCTAAGACCGACTACGAAGCCGTTATTGGACTAGAAACCCACTGTCAACTCAATACTGCCAGTAAAATTTTTTGTAGCTGTTCAACTCGTTTTGATAGCCCTCCTAATACGAATGTTTGTCCCGTGTGTTTGGGGTATCCAGGGGTTCTGCCCGTACTGAATGAACAGGTTTTAGCGTCGGCAGTCAAACTCGGTTTGGCAATTAATGGTCAGATTGCGCCTTACAGTAAATTTGACAGAAAACAGTATTTTTATCCCGATTTACCCAAAAACTATCAGGTTTCCCAGTTTGATCTGCCCATTGTTGAACATGGTTCTCTAGAAATTGAATTAGTAGATAAGAAAACCAAGGTCGTAAGCCGTAAAACTATCGGTATAACCCGTCTCCACATGGAAGAAGATGCGGGAAAATTGGTTCATGCGGGGAGCGATCGCCTTTCGGGATCGACCCATTCCCTCGTGGACTTTAATCGAACGGGTGTACCTTTATTAGAAATTGTTTCGGAACCTGATTTGCGGACGGGACAGGAAGCGTCGGAATATGCCCAGGAGTTGCGACGGGTGGTGCGCTACCTCGGCATCGGTGACGGTAATATGCAGGAGGGTTCCCTGCGCTGTGATGTCAATATTTCCGTGCGTCCTGTGGGTCGGGAAGCGTTCGACACAAAGGTCGAGATCAAAAATATGAACTCCTTTAGTGCTATTCAAAAGGCGATCGAGTACGAAATTGAGCGGCAAATCACCGCATTAAACAATAATGAACCGATTTACCAAGAAACTCGCCTCTGGGAAGAAGGTGCGCAACGTACCGTCAGTATGCGGAAAAAAGAAGGTTCCAGCGATTATCGCTATTTTCCCGAACCTGACTTGCCTCCTCTTGAAGTTTCCGAAGCTCAAAAGGAAATTTGGCGACAAGAATTACCTGAACTCCCTGCCGCTCGGCGATCGCGCTATGAAAAAGAATTTGAATTATCCCCCTACGATGTCAGAGTTTTAACGGATGACCGCGAAGTGGCAGAATATTTTGAAACTGCCGTCAATGCAGGGGGCAATGCCAAACTGGTCGCTAATTGGGTAACTCAGGATATTGCGGCCTATTTAAATAATAATCGGTTAGTCATTACGGAAATTCCCCTGAAACCTGAAGCTCTCGCCGAATTGGTGCAACTCATTGAGAAAGGAACTATTAGCGGCAAGATTGCCAAGGAAATTTTGCCTGAATTACTGGAAAAAGGGGGTTCACCCAAAAAGATCATTGAATCTAAGGGTATGACCCAAATTTCTGATCCCGTCGAACTGGGCAAAATCGTTGATGAAATTATCGCGGCTCACCCAAAAGAATTAGAAAAATTCCGCAGTGGCAAAGGCAATATGAAAGGTTTCTTTGTCGGTCAAATCATGAAACAAACGGGGGGACGTGCTGATCCCAAATTGACCAATCAATTGGTTGAACAAAAATTAGCAGATTAGTTGGGAGCATCTCAAAGTTCTGAATACAAACAACTAGCAAACAGTTCATGTCTTCATTTATTCGCGCTCTAGATTTAGAATTTCTGAAACCCCTATAAGCAGATTGGTCAAATTAAATTTTCAAAAAATTGATTTTACAGGAAGGCTTTCGAGCTAGTCTATTTTACATTTAATTGCAACCAGCTACTTACCGTAAAACTTTATTTTTTGTCTTTGAACCAGTGCGAAAGATTCGTGACATTAACTAAAATAGAGTATTACAGTTGATAGTTGAATGCTTACTGTTTGATATTAACGATACGTCCTCGGTTCTTTCATTTTAGCAAGAAGATTGTAACAAGACTTTTTCAATAGGTTTGAGGGTTAGATAGGCTGCATAAGCCCTATGATGGGAGTCATTTGTTCCCAAGCGAATCAATAAACCTCCTATCTTAGGAAGACATTGAAGCTCAAGTAGCTGCTTCCGTATTAGAGCTTTTTGGGTAAGTTCTCGATTAATCCATTCAAGATAGCTTAGATCAATATAACTAGCCAACAAGTTTGTATTGAGGGGTTGTAAAGGAATACGCTTCCATGCCTGAAAATTCAAATTATTTTGATACGTCTTTCTGATCTTCATCGACTCGATATCTAGTCCATGTTTTCTGAAAAAATCCTGTTGCCAGATCCTATCTTGTTTTCTATCTAAAGGAAGAGTCAACATGGATAGAGCAATCTCAGGAATAAGAAATGGTGACCAAGGATCAAATCCAAAAGATCGGGGAATTGTTAATAAATAAGACAGTAATACTATTTTAAAACGGATCGCCTCAACAACACGAAAAACAGGGGATTTTAATTTTTCTCGATTAGTTTCATAATAACTTTCTAGCAGACAATTATTTTCCGTAGTTAGACGGCTATGATGAGAATCTGCATTTAATCCATGACTGTAACTGAGTAGTTTAAGCTGGGAGGAAAAATGTATTTCTGGAATACTAACGTTTCCTGACCAGGCATCTCCTACAATTCCACTTAAAAATGGGTTATGCCCTCTTACTTTAGAGATAATTTGTTGATAAAATTCAATATGATACATTCCATGAGCGTGGGCTGAAATACCAAATGCTTTGTCCCATTCATCAAAAAAAAGATGATAGTCACCAAGAGAAATTTGCGTCCATTTTGTACCTAAAATTTCAGAAATTTTTTGAGCATTAACGACTTCAAAAGACTGAGATTGGTTACCTGATACTCCATAGGTAAAAGATTGAATCCTGGATTTGTCTTTAATGAATAAATTTAAAATTCGGGAATCATAACCTCCACTCGTAGGAATAATAATCTCTCCATCAACTGAGTCTTCCCAAGATTGGATTGCCTCTCTCAACAATTCCCAAACATCGTCTTCATGAGATATTTTTTCGAGCCACTCTTCAACAGGATCGCTAAACTGTTCAATAAGAAATTTACCGTCATCTTGAATAGTTAATCGTGAAGAATGAGGTAAAAACTTAACATTTTTGATTGGAGTTTGTCCTAAAATTGAGTACCCAAAGTCTAAAAAATTATTAAAACCCTCTTCATGAAATTCTAGGTTTTTAAAATCTATAACATCATTAATATTAAAGGATACCTGATGAGTGATTTCATTATAAAAGACAGGTCTAGAAGCTAACCAATCCGTTTCGTATATATTTTTGTGCATAACTACGTAAACTTACAAGGTAAGTTGTTATAAAGTTGAATAAAAAATGAAATCATGGAGTAATTCCTACTGACCAAGGCATCATTAGATCAGCTAACTTAGAAGATTCTACTGTTCTTAAATTCTTGATTTCTCCTGATAAAACACCTAGAGAAGTTGCTAGTGTCTGGCGATGACTTTCACAAGCAAAGAGATGATACCATAATAGTAATTCAGATTGACTAGTGGGAATTCTTGTTTTTCCTGAGTTTTTTACGGTAGAAAAAGCTTGCTTGATAAATTGAGCAAGACGAGACTTGAGCGGTCTCGAAAAACCAAGATAATTGGCAGAATGATGGTAATAAGTCCTGATAGAGGTCTCTTGCCACAGTGCTAAAAATAAAGAAGGATTATTGAATGGCTCATTACAGTTCTTTAAATAATTTAAATGGGCTACCTTTTCTGTTTCATTACTTTCTTCGACTGTAAAATAATTAGAGTTTTTATTCGGTCTAATTTCAAAAGTAAGAATCTCCCATTGAAAAGAGTTTTTATTAAATATAATTTTAGCCGCTAATGACCACATTCCATTCGGATATTGACACCATTTTTGAGGATTAACGGCAAAATTTCCTAGACCATAAAAAATCATGCCCTCCTTATAACATTCAAAGCCTTGAGGAACATGGGCGTGATGACCATGAATAATAGAAGCACCAGCATCGATCCAACTATGATAAATCTCTCTTAAGTAAGGAGAAGGCCAAGGAGACTCTTCAATCGCGGCATGAACCGAAATGATAATATGATTGACGTGAGGGCGAATATCTCGAATGGTTTGATAAATCCAAGAGCCAAATTCTGCAACACCAGGTTGAAAAATATTTGCAACTCCAAATTGTGCCTCACAACAAGCAATAATTCCCAGCGTAATTCCTCCTTCTTCAATAATTAAAGGTTTTCTGGCTTCAGTCAAATTATCGCCAGCACCACAGGATAGAATTTGGTGAGTTTT
>JBEIFD010000215.1:0-6657 GCA_040382535.1 Merismopediaceae cyanobacterium | reverse complement strand
TTGAAGACAATATTTGCCAAGGAAGTCGTCAGCAGAGTTGAGAAAAATAATCTTTGTCAGTTAAGGAATAGAAAGCAGCATAGTGTAAAATTAATTACCAAGGATTTTTTTTCAGAAAAAATAACTTAAATCATTATATAATCAGAAATTAAAACCGATAGCAAATTGTCCCTATCAAAATAGCTCTATCTATCGACCATAAATAAAATAAATACCTAAAGAAAATTTTTCTTCGGGATAATCTTTTTCCCCTTACTCATTAAAATTATTAAATTTCTACGTTCCTAACCCAACTTTTTAACTTCTGGAGGAGTATCACTTGTCAAAATCTGTGCGTGTTGCCATTCTCGGCGCGACGGGAGCAGTAGGAACAGAGCTTTTAGAACTCTTAGAAACCCGAAATTTCCCCGTTGAGCAGTTGAAACTATTAGCTTCTCCCCGTTCTGCGGGCAAGTCCCTCATTTTTGCTGGAAAATCCTTAACCGTAGAAGCAGTCAACGAAGATTCTTTTAAAGATATTGATCTTGTCTTGGCCTCCGCAGGCGGATCAAGTTCTAAAGCCTGGGCGAAAACCATTGTCGCATCGGGAGCCGTGATGATCGATAATTCCAGTGCCTTTCGCATGGATGACTCTGTTCCGTTGGTGGTTCCCGAAATCAATCCCGAAGCCGCAGAACACCATCAGGGCATTATTGCTAATCCCAACTGCACAACCATTTTATTAGGCGTTGCGGTGTATCCCTTGCACCAAATTCAACCGATCCGACGCATGGTAATTGCAACCTATCAGTCGGCTAGTGGAGCAGGAGCAATGGCTATGGAAGAAGTAAAGCATCAGGCTAAAGCGATTTTGTCGGGGGAGCCTGCTAAAGCGGAAATTTTGCCCTATCCCCTGGCGTTTAATCTTTTTCCCCATAATTCTCCTCTAACGGATTCGGGTTATTGTGAAGAAGAACTCAAAATGATCAATGAAACCCGTAAAATTTTTAATGATTCAACTATTCGGGTGACGGCGACCTGTGTTCGGGTTCCCGTACTCCGCGCCCATTCGGAAGCCGTTAATCTAGAATTTGATAGTCCGTTTCTAGTTTCTCAAGCACGGGAAATTTTGTCCCAGGCTCCAGGCGTAAAACTGGTAGAAAATTGGGACTCTAATTATTTTCCTATGCCCATTGATGCGACAGGAAAAGATGAAGTATTAGTGGGAAGAATCCGTCAAGATCTCTCCCATCCCTGTGGGTTAGAACTATGGCTCTGTGGCGATCAAATTCGCAAGGGTGCGGCCCTCAATGCCATTCAAATTGCAGAATTACTGGTTCAAAAAAATCTGCTTCGATTTTCCTTGGTGAACGCTTAGAAGTTAAGTTTTTTTGTTAGGGTTTTAGTGACAATTTTTGATGTTGATTAATTTTTAAACTGTTTATTGAATTTATGAATCATCCCCCCTTTGGACGAGTGGTTACGGCAATGGTCACTCCTTTTGATGAAACGGGTAAGGTTAACTATGCGATCACCGAAAAATTAGCCGATCACTTAGTCGAGCATGGCAGTGATGCCCTTGTCGTTTGTGGAACAACGGGAGAATCGCCGACCCTTTCCTGGGATGAGGAATATCAATTATTTCAAGTGGTCAAAAATGCTGTCGGCAATAGAGCAAAAATTCTCGCGGGAACAGGTTCTAATTCCACCACCGAGGCGATCGCGGCCACAACGGAAGCGGCTAAATTGGGCTTAGATGGTTCTTTGCAAGTCGTTCCCTACTACAATAAACCGCCCCAGGAAGGCTTGTATGCTCACTTTCAGGCGATCGCCCAAGCTTGTCCCGATCTCCCTGTGATGCTCTACAATATTCCTGGCCGCACAGGGCAAAATCTTCTGCCCGAAACTGTTGCCAAATTAGCTAAAATTGATAATATTGTTGCGATCAAAGAAGCGAGTGGTAGCATTGACCAAGCCTGTCAAATTCGATGCTTAACCGATGCTGATTTTGCCATTTATGCAGGTGATGATTTACTCACGTTACCCATGTTAACCATCGGTGGTGCAGGGATTGTGAGTGTGGCCAGTCATCTGGTGGGGGAACAAATTCAACAAATTGTTCAGTCTTTCCTCTCTGGAGAAGTGGCAGAGGCGATCGATATTCATCTAAAGCTTTTTCCCCTGTTTAAAGTTTTGTTTTGTACCACTAATCCCATTCCCATTAAAGCGGCTTTAAATTTACAAGGTTGGCAAGTTGGGGGATTACGGTTACCCCTCTTTGAAATTTCAGAAACTCAACGGGAAGAAGTCGCGATCGTTTTACGGGAATTATCCTTAATTTAATTGAATCCTTATTTTAATCAATATTTATTTTCCTGATTTAAGTAGTTGATTGGTGAGCGTTTAAAAATTCTTCCCTAATTATTCTGCTCTTATCTAAAATTAATTAATATGTGTTATACTTTAAAAAGTTGCTCTTGAATATTGTCTTCACACGAAATGTATTTTAGGCACCAAGTATTTGATTAAAGGGTTAGATATAATAACATCTGATTAATCAAAATAGACAAGATTTTCTAAGTAAGATATACTTTCTCTCTCTAGGAATAAGGAAACTCATAATGATTTTTATGTAACTATTATCATAGCCCATTTATTTTTCCCAGGAAAACTCATAACCGTTTTCTTAGTATTTTGCATATCTGAATTATTTTATTTTTATTTCTGCCGCTCCATCGTGGGCAATTCTTTATTGTTTCATCTACAAATGCTTTTTAATTCCCATTAAGCCCATACATTATTTCCTCGGAGGAAAATGACTAAAAACGAAGCCAAACCAACCCTAAAAATTATTCCCCTCGGTGGACTCCATGAAATTGGAAAAAACACCTGTGTCTTTGAATACGAAGACGAAATTATTCTCTTAGATGCGGGGATTGCCTTTCCCACTGATGAAATGCATGGCATTAATATTGTTCTGCCCGATATGACCTATCTGCGAGAAAATCGTCATAAAATTAAGGGAATGATTGTTACTCACGGTCATGAAGACCATATTGGTGGGATTCCCTACCATTTAAAACAATTTGAAATTCCCATTATCTATGGCCCCCGTTTAGCGATGGCCCTTTTGGGAGACAAACTCGAAGAAGCGGGAATGCTCAAACGCACTAAGCTCCAAACTGTTCTGCCGCGAGAAGTGGTTCGTCTGGGTAAGAATTTTGTGGTCGAGTTTATCCGTAATACCCACTCAATGGCAGATAGTTTCTGTGTCGCGATTAATACTCCCCTGGGTGTAGTTATCCACAGTGGAGATTTTAAAGTTGATCACACCCCCGTCGATGGCGAATATTTCGATTTACAACGACTGGCTGAATACGGTGAAAAAGGGGTTTTATGTCTACTCAGTGACTCCACTAATGCGGAACTACCAGGAACAACGCCATCGGAACAGGCTGTCACGCCGAATTTAGACCGAATTTTTGCCCAAGCGCAGGGCCGCTTGATGATCACTACCTTTGCCTCTTCCGTGCATCGGGTAAATATTATTCTCAACCTTGCCCATAAAAACAAACGAAAAGTCGCTGTCGTCGGGCGATCGATGTTGAATGTCATTGCCCATGCTCGAAAATTGGGATATGTCAAGTGTCTTGATGAAGTTTTTGTTCCTTTGAAAGCTTCTCGTAGTTTGCCCGATGATCAGATTTTGATTTTGACGACTGGCTCCCAGGGTGAACCTTTATCCGCCATGACTCGCATTTCTAAGGGTGAACATCCCCAAATCAAGATTCGTGAAGGAGATACGGTAATCTTCTCGGCTAATCCCATTCCAGGAAACACGATCGCCGTTGTTAACACCATTGATCGATTGATGATGCAGGGAGCGCACGTCGTCTATGGAAAGGATAAGGGAATTCACGTTTCGGGTCACGGTTCCCAGGAAGAACATAAATTGATGTTGGCCTTGACGAAACCAAAATTCTTTATGCCTGTGCATGGAGAACACCGTATGTTGGTCAAACACGCCCAAATGGGCAACTCAATGGGCATTCCCCGCGAAAATATCGTGATTATTGACAATGGCGATATTGTGGAAGTTTCTGCGGAACGGATTCAGATCGGCGGTAAGGTCAAAGCAGGAATTGAATTAGTGGATCAAGCGGGCATTGTCCATGAACATATCATGCTAGAACGGCAACAGTTGGCCGAAGATGGGGTGGTGACAGTGGCGGCGGCGATCAATAATGACGGCAAATTACTGGCCCAACCTGAAGTTCATTTCCGAGGTGTGGTCATGACCGTCGAGCGTCCCCTCGTCCATCAGTTGATTGTTCGCAATATTGAACGTTTCGCGGTAGAACGTTGGAAAGAATTTATTTTATCTAGCAACGGTAAAACGAAAATGGATTGGGAACGCATCCAAAAAGAACTGGAAGGAACTCTCCAACGCTTAGTTAAACGCGAGTTACAAAGTAGTCCTTCGGTTGTTTTTCTACTCCAGAGCGAAACGCCCTCTTTCTCCCAGTCTTTACCCAGTCCTGTTCCTTCCGTTGTGACGAATAATTCCATCAGTCCTATCGCGATCGCGGTTTCTGCCAAACCCGTCAAAGCGGAACCAGAGATTACAAAAACCTATCGTCGTAAACGCTCAACGTCCGAAGTCTCCTAGAATATGAAATTGAATACCAGATAGTCATACATGTTCAAAATTTAAAGCTACCTGGTGTTCGTTTTGTTCTTTTGTAAAAATTTTTGATGTAACCTCTTATGGTAGCAACTTCATCCGTGCAGGACGCGAACCCTAGTCCCTTCCCACTCCAAGATATTCAAGAACTTTCCCTCACCATTGCGGCGAAAGAACTTGATCCAACCCTACTCAGCGAACAATTTCTTAAATTTAGTGGCATTGTCCCTAATGAATGGGAATTGGCCCGTCAGCCCGTCCTTAATCCAGGCGGTTCCCAAGTGATGTTTAAAAATGGAGTTGGAATTGTCGCCCAACCCCGTACCATCATGTTTATGGAAACCATTGGGGCAAAAGAGTTAAAAGAAGTTTTGGTCGCAGATGTGGCCCGTCAATATGTCAGCAAATTACCCAATGCGGAATATAAAGGGATTACGATTAGTCCCAAATATTTAGCTCCTTTTCCGAGCAATATTGATGGTGCAAGGCAATATATTACTAAAACTCTCTTATCTCCTGGCCCTTGGCAAGATGTGGGCAATGCTCCCATTCAAGCTGGGGTTAATTTCCTCTATCAATTAGACCGATGCCAGTTGAATTTGAATATTAATCAAGCAATGCTGCAATTGCCCGATCAACAGTCGATCGCGGCGGTTTTATTTGCGGGGAATTTTAACTATCCCATTGAGACCACAAATCCCCAGGAATGCTTGGCTTTGATTTTAAAAGGTTTGGATGAATGGCAATCCGATTTTGCGATATTTAAAGAGATCATCAACGAGCGTTTTCTCTCCCATCAACAGCCTGAAAGTGTCTTTACTAAAACCCGTTAAGGATTTTTTCTGCTCAAACTGCTAAATTTTTAAACACCCTCTAAAAATGATTTAGGGGGATTTTTTATTCCATTTCTAACAGAGGTTGGGTCTCGTGCATTTTACTTAAATCAATGAACCATTGACCCTGTTCATCCTGGGAAAATATATCCACAAATCGTTGATTCCAAAGAATATGATCGATGGAGTAGGCATAGCGGGTATGGATGGTTTGGGAAAAGGTTTCATCTAAACCCGTTAAACTAATCCAAAGTTCAATCCCTTTTTCCTTCAGTTCTTCGGGAGTTTTTTGATAAAAAGGACTATTCTCGTCGATGGGGTGCATAATTAACCAACTTAAGCCAAAGACGGGAGTTTGCGATCGCGTTAGGGGTAAATCATAGAAACGCCGTAATTGATGCCCCTCTTTGGTTATTTCATCGCGCATTAAGCTAACTTTAACTTGTGCCTCTAAAATTCGGTTATCTCGTTGATTCGCTGCCCGAAACATTAGGGTCGGAATCTCATCAAAGGGACAAATCACCGCCACTTCACTAAATATAACCCTAGCCGTCGGTTTGGCAAAACGAGCAAACATTAATCCTGTCAACACCGCCAGGCTCAGTAACCCAACAAAAATTTCTATCGAGACGATCGACTGAGAAATAAAGGTGTTTGGGTACATTGAACCATAACCAACCGTTGAAAGCGTCTGAATACTAAAAAAATAAGCATCTATAAAGGAGCCTGGTTTCGCATTGGCAATGCCAGTCCCCGTAATAACGTATATCACAGCAAAAATGACGTTTAAACCAAAATAAAACAGAGCAATGGTTAGCAAAAATCTTCGCCAAGACATCACCAGAAGCTGGTGGTAAAGATCCGACTGAAACGGACGAAATAACCTAGTATTTTGAGACCGTTGAACAGGTCGCATCGTTCTCACAGGACGTATCGTCGAGTAGGACTTCTTTTTGAGGGAAATTTTGGGATTGGTGAGGCTCATGGCGGGCTTGGAGAAGAAAATATCTTGTCAGCAAATTTTACCAATACCTTTGCCAATTTAGTCCAGAGAGTAGAGAAGACTTTAACGGTAAACTTTCTTTCAAGCGAGGCTTGGCAAAAGTAGTAATCCTAAAAAATTCCGTTAAGGTTTTCCGAAAGGTTTTTTTTAATGTATCC
>JBEIFD010000214.1:0-6663 GCA_040382535.1 Merismopediaceae cyanobacterium | reverse complement strand
CCTGCTAACAAGTAAGCTATAACTCCACCCATACTAATTATCCCTTGCATCTTTTTTGCCTCCTGTTTTCAATTTTGTTCTCCTTTCCCATTATCCTTTTTTCTACAACCCTTACCTAACGCTAAATTTAGAATTGCTGCAAATTGGGGCGCGATTGTTCCTGATTTGCCTGGATGTGTTAGTATTGGTGATACTTTTGAAGAGGTACCGTCGAATGTAAAAGAAGCGATCACTCTTTATTTAGAGGTTTTAGCAGAACGAGGGGAAGAACCGTCACAACCTTCGATGAGAGTAGGTTCAGTCGAGATTGCAGCTTAAAACAATTATAAATTATGTTTGTTTATGATGACTTGATGGGTCATCTTAACTATTCATTGCGCATATCCACCAATTATAATGGCTTCACAGATTTTTTTGGATTTATAGAACATATCCGACACCAGACGCACTCACATCATTGGACAAAGAAATGAAGCAAGTTCAAATTACCGCAGCAGGTATCAGAAAAGCACTTAGAAAATATACTTATTCAGAATCAATTGCAGAATATATCTGGAATGGCTTTGATGCTGGAGCTTCTCATGTTTGTATATTTATTGAATCTAACCCCATTAGAGGCATTTCTACTTTAAAAATCACTGATAATGGGAGTGGCATTATTGACTCAAAAAAGTTTTATCCTTTTTTTGAATCTGAAAAAGAAATAGACCCTAATGCGCCCAGAATTTCATCAACTAATCATGGGAAAAATGGAGTAGGCCGACTAACATTTTTTACTTTTGCTGAATCTGCAATATGGGAAACAGTTTATGAAAAAGATGGAAAAAACTATAAATATAATATACGAGTTAACTCTAGTACATTAGATAACTATGCCGCAGAGAATCCGATAGAAACAATTGATACTACAGGAACTACTGTTACATTCAGTGGTATTCACACAATTATTTCAGATTATTTTGATACCAATATTAAAGAATTTCTTTGCAAAGAATTTGCTTGGTTTCTTGAGCTTAAATTGTCCGACAAATTTTTTATCAAAATAAATGATAAAAATATCAATCACGACCATATTTTAATCGGTGAAAATGAGACGGTCTTGCATAAAATTAGAGATAATTTATTTGAAATTAAATTCATTCGCTGGTTACAAAATTTAAACGGCGAGTATTCACGTTATTATTTTATTAATTCACAAGGGAATGAGGCATACACTAAGACAACAACATTCAATAAAAAAGGAGATGATTTTTTTCATAGCGTTTATATAAAAAGTTCTTTCTTTGACAATGCGGATGTCAGAATTTATGAAAATTCTCCAGTTTTTAAAAATACAAATGAAGGAAAAATTTATGTGAATTTAATGAATTTTCTTGATAATTTGCTCAGTAAAAAACGAAAAAGTTTTCTTAAAATAACTTCAGACCATATTATAGAAGTTTTAGAGAAAGGTGATGCTTTTCCAAAATTCAAAAAAGATACATGGGATCAGTCAAGAAAATTTGAGCTTGAAGGTTTTATCAGAGAATTATACCAGGTGGAACCGAAGATATTTACTCACCTAAACAAAGAACAGAAAAAAATATTTGTTCATTTTTTGAATTTAATAATTGATTCAGGAGAAAGAGACAAGCTTATTGACGTATTAGCTGAAATCATAACGATTGATCCTGTTGAGCTAGAACACCTTGCTGAATCTTTAAAGGCCTCTAAACTTTCAAATATTATTCGTACTATTAAACTTATAGAGGATCGCTATAAAGCTATTGAACAGATTAAAACTTTAGTTTTTCAGTCTGATTTAAAAGCAAATGAAAGAGTTCATTTACAGAAATTTATGGAAAACCATTATTGGATTTTGGGAGAACAATACCATCTTATTACTGCGGCAGAACCAAAATTTGAAGAAGCATTGCGTCGTTATATCTATCATTTAAGAGGAGAAAAGCCTGTAGTTTCAATAAAGCATCCTGATAAAAATAAAGAAATGGATTTATTTATGGTCAGACAAGTTTTAAATAATGACTTTGTAAATAATATCGTCGTAGAATTAAAGCATCCAAAAGTCAATCTTGGCTCCAAAGAACTAGAACAAGTAAAAAAATATATGGGAGTAATTTTAGACCAGGATGAATTCAATGCAAATAATATGTGTTGGGAGTTCTATCTAATTGGAAATAATTTTGATGCTACAGGATACATTGAACGTGAAATCAAAAACTCTCAACATCATGGAGAGAAGTCATTGGTTTATTCTGTTGATAATTACAAAATCTATGTAAAAACATGGAGTGAAATTTTCACTGAATTTGAATTAAGACATAAATTTTTAAACGAAAAACTTAAATTAGAACGTGCAAAAATTATAGCGATTGAATCAAGTGCAGATGCAGTAATTACTAGTATTCCTGATAATACTGCCATACAACCACCGCAGATTTCAATGTAGTGCGCTCGCGGCTTATTCAGGGTAAATTATGCTTATTATTATGTGATTTTGAATACAATGCACCTAGTATTAATAAAATCTCCTTGAACTTTGTGCTACCTTCTCGCCATTTCTCAAAAAACGCACTAACATGACAGTTGCATGGAAGAATCACTCAACCTAACACTTCAAATCGTGATCACGGTACTGGCGGGGATCAGTGCCCAGGTTGTTGCGGCCTATCTTCAGGTTCCCAGTATTGTTTTTTTATTGTGCTTTGGTATTCTTTTGGGGACAAATGGGTTGCATATTCTCCATCCCCAGGATTTGGGTATGGGCTTAGAAGTCATCGTCGCTTTGGCCGTGGCAATTATCCTATTTGAGGGCGGTTTAAATCTGAGTTTACGGGAATTAAGCCAAGTTTCAGGGAGTTTACGCAATCTTGTCACCATTGGAACCCTGATTACCCTGGCAGGAGCAGGCATGGCCGCCCATTGGTTAGCGGAATTTCCTTGGACGATCGCCTTTCTCTACGGTTCTCTGGTCGTTGTCACTGGCCCCACTGTTGTTGGCCCGATGATTAAACAGGTACAGGTTGACCGCTCCGTTGCCGCTCTCTTAGAAGGTGAAGGGGTACTGATTGATCCTGTGGGCGCAATTTTGTCGGTTGTGGTCTTAGAAACGATTTTTAAAACCAATATCAGTGTAGAAGGCGATATTACAGAAATTGCGATCGGTTTATCCCTACGGATTGGGATTGGTTTGGGGGTCGGTATTGGCGGCGGTTGGTTACTCAGTTTCTTTCTCAAAAAAGCGACTTTTTTATCGGATGACCTCAATAATCTCGTGGTTTTAGCAGGCGTTTGGGGTGTTTTTGGCGGTTCTCAATCCCTAATCAGTGAATCAGGATTAATGGCAACGGTGGCGACAGGCATTGTCCTAAATTCTTCTGATTTACCCGATGAACGACTTTTAAAACGATTTAAAGGGAAATTAACAATTCTTTGCGTTTCAATCCTATTTATTCTATTGGCCGCTGATTTATCCCTGGGTAGTATCGTTGCTTTGGGTTGGGGAAGTGTCTGGACAGTTCTCGCTTTAATGTTTATTGTTCGACCCATTAGTGTCTGGCTTTGTACCATCAATAGTGACTTAAATTGGCAACAAAAACTCTTTGTCGCTTGGATTTCTCCCAGGGGCATTGTTTCGGCCTCTGTTGCCTCTTTATTTGCGATTTTATTGACACAACAGGGAATTAATGGGGGCGATGCTATCAAAGCTCTTGTTTTTCTAACGATTATGATGACGGTCTTTATCCAGGGCTTAACGGCTCGTCTTTTGGCTCAATTGTTGGGAATTACTTCTTCAACGGCAACGGGGGCTGTGATTATCGGTTGTACGCCCCTGGGTCGCTTAATTGCTAAACTTTTCCAGTTACAGGGAGAATCCGTTGTTCTGATCGATACCGATCCTGAAGCCTGTCAAGCCGCTAAAGCAGAGGGTTTAAAGGTATTTCAAAGTAGTGGTTTAGATCATAAGACTCTAGAAGAAGCGGGTATTGATTCGATGGGAACATTTATTGCTCTCACGAGTAATGGTGAAGTGAATTTAGTGTTGGCTCAACGGGCTTTGGAAGAGTTTAAGTTACCCCGCGTTTATGCGATTTTTCCGACTAATGGCAATGAAGAAGTTCCCATTGTTAAGCCGAAAGTTGCTCAACCTCAATCGAAGGTTGTTCCAGTATCAATGGATCAAACAGCTTTCAAGACTTGGAATCAATATTTAAAAGATGATCACGTAAAACTCGGTAAAACTGTTTTTCGGGAGACGGGACTATCCTTACACAAAGCTCATATCGAAGCGTTAATTCGTTCTGAGGAGTTATTGCCGCTCCTGGTAAAGCGTCAGGGAAATTTACAGATAGTCAGAAGCGATGAGGATTGGTTGGCAGAGGACGAAATTTTCTACTTATTGCATGATCCCCGCCCAAATCTGCTCAAGCGTTTATCAGGGGGCGTACAAACTTCTCGTCTGGCTCTTGCAACTCTGCCCGATGTGGAGGAGGTTCCTTTGGTAACTTTTAATATGACTCTCCCCAATCAGGCGATCGCGAAGGAATCTTTGACTGAGGCAGAATAGGATTTTAACTATATTGATTGTATTAACAACAGAAATGACAGAATTATCTTGCTCCTATTGCCGATAATGATCAATCACATTTTGATTTTTATAAACGGTAGGTTTTTGTTTTCCAAATCCATTCCCAAATTCACGATAATCACCCATATTTAAAAACGTTATTGTCGAATTTTGCTGTTTGAAATTGGGGATATTGAGATAGAAATTGAAATCTTGGGGATTTGGGATGGGAATCAATAAATTGGGGATTTGGAGACCCAACTCCTACGGGAATTTAATTGGAAACGCCTAATTTTTTAAGTACATTCATAAACTCTTGATACTCTTGGATTTTGTTTTGTTGTTGATAAAGTTTAGCGGCTTGGCGCAAATCATTGATCGCCCCTTGATAATCTCTTGATTGTCCCTTGGCAACTCCGCGACTATAGTAGGCTCCAGCGTCGTCAGATTTGAGTTTAATGACTTGAGTATAGTCCGCGATCGCCCCTCGCTTATCTCCTGATTTAGACTTGGCAAGTCCACGACTATAGTAGGCATTAGCATCGTTAGGATTGAGTTTAATGCCTTGATTGAAGTCCGCGATCGCCCCTTGATAATCTCCTGACTCCTTCTTAGAAACTCCGCGATTATTGTAAACATCAGCATCGTCAGGATTGAGTTTAATGGCTTGATTATAGTCCACGATCGCCCCTTGATAATCTCCTAAATTCTTCTTAGAATTTCCGCGATTATTGTAGGCAAAAACAAGGTCAGGATTAAGTTTAATGGCTTGATTGTACTCCGTGATCGCCCCTTGATAATCTTTTAAATTATACTTAACAACTCCGCGATTACTGTAGGCTTCAGCATAGTCAGGTTTGAGTTTAATGGCTTGATTGAAGTCCGCAATCGCCTCTTGATAATCTCCTGATTCTACCTTGGTAACTCCGCGATTATTGTAGGCTTTAGCATCGTTGAGATTGAGTTTAATGGCTTGATTGTAATCCGCGATCGCCCCTTGATAATCTCCTGATTCTCCCTTGGTAACTTCGCGATTAAAGTAGGCTTCAGCATAGTCAGGTTGGAGTTTAATGGCTTCATTGAAGTCCGCGATCGCTCCTTGATAATCTCCTAATAACGCCTTGGTAACTCCGCCATTATAGTAATCTATTGCAGTAAGTTGAGACAGAATTTGCATTACTTTATTCTCCACGTTTGATTGATTTTGGTTATGTAACTAAAGTTGTAAATTCAAGACACTCGCCAAACAGCATTACAGAGATCTAAAAGAAAAACACACAATTTATTTAAATCTCTAGATAAAGTGATCTCAAAGTTGTCTTTAGTTATTTTCAGTATCTTTTCGATTATCGAGAAAGTAAATATAGAAAGTTCATCTCTTTTTAGGAAACCGAGCAGAAAAATTGACTGTAAATCTTTATTATTATTTAGCTTGCTTGTTTACAGCTAAAAATGATTGAAATCTTACTTTTGCAAAGATAAAATAAAATAACTCCCAAAAACCTTTAAAACTTCCGTATAACTCCCTAACTCTGTCAACACATCCTGCAACCTTGAGTCGGTCTGACTACTTTCCAAATCCATAAAAAAAAGATACTCCCCCAACGATCGCTTTGTAGGACGAGATTCAATCCGACTGAGATTAATATTGCGTTCTGCCACCACCTGTAACGGTTTCACCAAAGCCCCTGGCACATTCGCTGGCACACTAAAAGCTAAAGCCGTGTGAGTTCCCTGTAAAGAGGGTTCAGTCCCTAAAACCCAAAATCGAGTGCAATTATCGGGATAATCATTAATATCCGTCGCTAAAGTTGGTAAATCATAGAGTTGGGCCGCACGGGGAGATGCGATCGCCGCCGCAGTGGGGTCTTGTTGAATAAATTGGATCGCCTCGGTGGTAGCATTCGTTGCACACAAACGCGCCTGGGGCAAATGCCGCTCTAGCCACTTTTGACATTGACCAAGAGCCTGGGGATGGGAATAAACTGTTTTAATCCCTTCTAGAGAGATACCCCGCGATAACAGGACGTGGATAATCGGCAAGACTAATTCCTGCTGAATTTGTAGATTTCCCCGCTCCCACAGCGTATCGAGGG
>JBEIFD010000213.1:0-6690 GCA_040382535.1 Merismopediaceae cyanobacterium | reverse complement strand
TGAGGCATTTCGTTGGACTGAATCGGGTGGTATAGTTGGTCTGGGCTTTCTTCCTGGTGATGGTTTTAGTTTTCATAGCTATGCTAATAGTGTATCAGCCGATGGCTCTGTTATTGTTGGCTACGGTAGTAGTGTTAATAGAAATGAGGGATTTCGTTGGACTGAATCGGGTGGTATGGTTGGTCTGGGCGGTATTCCTGGTGGTTTTGATAACTATCCTAGTGATGTATCAGCCGATGGCTCTGTTATTGTTGGCGCGAGTGACAGTGTTAATGGAACTGAGGCATTTCGTTGGACTGAAGAGACTGGCATGGTTAGCCTGAAAGAAACATTAATCGGCGCGGGTTTAGATGTAAGTGGCTGGTCACTAACTTCTGCAAATGCTATCTTAGCAGATGGTTTTACAATTGTTGGGAATGGAATAAATCCTTCGGGACAATCTGAAGCATGGGTCGCTAATTTGTCGCCTGAACCTATCCCTGAACCTTTGACAATTTTGGGTTCAATGGCAGCGATTGGATTTGCGGCTGGTTTTGAACGTAAATTCAACAAAAATCAATCCGACGAAAAAGATCCAGATGCTTGATTTTTTGTTTTTTAAATTAAAAGAAACTAAGGGAAGATTTAAAACGCGATCGCGGAGATGATGAACGGCTTGATTGACGAAAAAGATCCAGATGCTTAATTTTTTGCTTTTTAAACTAAAGGAAACCCAGGAGGGATCTAAAACGCGATCGCGTAGATGATGAACTGCTTGATTAAGGGTAAAGTCGTCTTCTCCCCCAATAAAAATAAATTGGCATAATTGATAAAAATTTAAATAATTGTTAAAAATTAGCCTGTATTTCAGCCCGATTGACTCTTATCTTAACTGTTACAGTTTCATTAGTAAGCATCATAAACAATTTCAAATAAAATATATGAAACAATTCTCTGTGATTGCGCAAACTTGTATTTTGACGAGTTTTTCTGTTTTGTCTTTATTAGCGAGTCCCTCTCAAGCCGCTTCTTTTAGAGGTTTAGGCTTCTTAGATTCCAACGATCAGTATAGGTCTAGCGAAGCTAATGGGGTATCAGCCGATGGTTCAGTTATTGTTGGCGTTGGTCTAAATGCTATTGGAGATAGTGAAGCATTTCATTGGACTCAAGAGGCAGGCATGATGGGTTTAGGCTTCTTGGATTCCAAATATCAGTATAAGTATAGCGAAGCTAGTGGAGTATCAGCCGATGGTTCTGTTGTTGTCGGGAATAGTGCAGACGCATTTCGTTGGACTCAATCGGAGGGAATGGTTAGTTTAGGTGTTCTTTCGAGTAGTTATCCCTACAGCAACCGTTATTATGGAGTCTCAGCTGATGGCTCTGTTATTGTTGGCGTTGGGATAAATGCTAATGGAGATAATGAACCATTTCGTTGGACTCAACAGGCAGGCACGATGGGTTTAGGCTTCTTGGATTCCAAATATCAGTATAGGTATAGCCAAGCTAATGGAGTATCAGCCGATGGCTCTGTTATTGTTGGCTTCAGTGAAAGTGTTAATGGAAGTGAGGCATTTCGTTGGACTGAATCGGGTGGCATGGTTGGCCTGGGCGATCTTCCTGGCGGTGATTCTTATTCTTATAGCCGAGCTATGGGTGTATCAGGCGATGGCTCTGTTATTGTTGGCTACAGTGAAGGTCAAGCATTTCGTTGGACTCAAGAGACTGGCATCGTTGGTCTGGGCGAGCTTCCTGGTGGTGATTCTTATAGCCAAGCTATGGGTGTATCGGGCGATGGCTCTATTGTTGTTGGCTACAGTGAAGGTCAAGCATTTCGTTGGACTCAAGAGACTGGCATGGTTAGCCTAAAAGAAACATTAATCGGTGCGAGTTTAGATGTAAGTGGCTGGACGCTCTCTTCAGCAAATGCTATCTCAGCAGATGGTTTCACCATTGTTGGTAATGGAATAAATCCGTCAGGACAATCCGAAGCATGGGTGGTTAATCTCTCACCTGAAGCGGTTCCTGAACCCCTAACGATTCTCGGTGGAATGACAGCTGCCGCATTTGGTACTGCTTTCAAACGTCAACTAGGCCAAACTCAATCAGAAGAAAAAGATCCAGATGCTTAATTTTTTGTTTTTTAAACTAAAGGAAACCCAGGAGGGATCTAAAACGCGATCGCGTAGATGATGAACTGCTTGATTGAGGGTGAAGTCGTCTTCTCCCCAATAAAATAAATCGGCATAGTTTGTAAGGGTTTAAATATATTGTTAAGAATTAGTTCATATTTCAATTAGATCAATTTTTAACTGTTACATTTTTATCAGTAAGCATCATAAATAATCTCTAATAAAAACAATGAAACAATTGCCTGCGATCGCTCAAACGTTTATTTTGACCGGCTTTTCTCTTTCTGCTTTATCTTTATTTGCCGTTGCTCCCGCCCAAGCTGCTTATTTTAGCGGTTTAGGTTGGTTGTCGAATGCTTCGTCTAGTTCTGCTAGTGGTATATCAGCCGATGGCTCTGTTGTTATTGGAAATAGCGGAGGTCAAGCAGTTCGTTGGACTCAAAAAGGTGGCATGGTTGGTTTAGGCTTTCTTCCTAACAATGTGTTTAGTTCTGCAAGTAGCATATCAGCCGATGGCTCTGTCATTGCTGGCACAAGTGGTAATAATTATCAGGAGTTCAACGATCAGGCCTACAACGGTCAGGCATTCCGTTGGACTCAAGAGACTGGTATGGTGGGTTTAGGCTTTCTTCCTGACAATGTGTTTAGTCTTGCAAATAACATATCAGCCGATGGATCTGTCGTTGTTGGCGAAAGTAGTAATAATCCTCCTTATTCTTGGGATGGTAATCAGGCATTCCGTTGGACTCAAGCGACTGGTATGGTGGGTTTAGGTTTCCTTTCGTCCGATGTCAAATCTCCGAGCAGCACAGTTTCTGGTGTATCAGCAGATGGTTCTGTTGTTGTTGGAAATAGTAGTAATGGTGTCACCATAGAAGCATTTCGTTGGACTCAAAATAATGGCATGGTGGGTTTAGGTTTTCTTACTTTAGATCGGCCTTTTCCATATAGCACTGCTGTTGACGTATCAGCAGATGGTTCTGTTGTTGTTGGCGAAAGTAATATTCCGCACGATAGCACTTTCGACACAGCGGCTTTTCGCTGGACTCAAGAAGATGGCAAGGTTGTTCTACCTGGTAACTATCCTCTCGAAGCAAGTTATGTAAATGCTGTTTCAGCAGATGGTTCCGTTATTATTGGGTCTTTTCCTTATACTAGCTATAGGGGAGGTCGAAATGTTGCATTTAGATGGACTAATTCAACTGGTATGGTTAGTTTAGGTTTCCTTTCACCTGCTCCTGCTCCTCCTTTTACTACTTTCAGTCGTAGTCAAGCGACTTTATTATCAGCAGATGGCTCAATTGTTTTTGGAGATAGTGACTCTTCTCTATTTCGTTGGACTCAATCGACTGGCATGGTTAATTTAAAAAGTGTTTTGATAGCATCAGGTGCTAACTTAAATGGTTGGAGACTATCCTCGATTAATGCTGTTTCAGCAGATGGTTTCACCATTGTTGGGAATGGAATAAATCCTTTGGGACAATCTGAAGGGTGGGTGGCGAATCTGTCACCTGAACCTATTCCTGAACCCTTGACAATTTTGGGTTCAATGGCGGCGATTGGATTTGCGGCTGGTTTTGAACGTAAATTCAACAAAAATAAATCCGACGAAAAAGATCCAGATGCTTAGTTTTTTATGCTTTTTAACAGACTTTTTTGTTCAAAATCTACCAAATAGGGGTTAAATCTAAAACAAAGTCAACTAAAATTGATTCTCCTGATAAAGATATTGGTGATTCCAGAATTTCTACAGCTTGCTGGGGTCGATAGATCTGCACTTGACGACTTTTTGGAATTATTAACCATCCTAAACCTAACCCGTTATCTAAATATTCCTGCATCTTCTCTTCAATCGCTTTAAGATCATCGGATTCAGAAACTAATTCCACAACAAAATCAGGACAAATCGGTAAAAATTTACGACGTTGGGTAGGGGTTAAAGCATTCCACTTTTCGAGGGTAATCCAACTCAAATCAGGCGATCGCTTGGCTCCATTGGGTAACTGAAACCCCGTCGAGGAATCAAAAGCTTTGCCTAGTCCTTTTTGTCGATTCCAATTTCCTAAATCGATATAAAGTTCAAAGTTACGATTACCTGTTTCACCGCCTGTTGGTGACATAATTAATAATTCTCCCGTTGCCGTTAATTCAAACTTACTTTCTCGATTAGCCCAAATTAAATTTTCAAATTGATCATCACTGAATTTGAGATTTGTAGGAAGATTGAGATTAAGAGTTGTCATGATAAATTTTCCTTAAAGTAGCTTAAAAGATCGATCGCGTTTCTTATTCTGAATTTACCAAATAGGGGTTAAATCTAAAACAAAATCCACTAAAATTGATTCCCCTGATAAAGACATCGGTGATTCTAAAATTTCTATGGCTTGCTGGGGTCGATAGATCTGCACTTGACGAATTTTCGGAATAATTAACCATCCTAAGTGTAAGCCATTATCCAAATACTCTTGCATCTTCCCTTCAACCTCTTTACGATCATCGGATTCAGAAACTAATTCCACGACAAAATCAGGACAAATCGGTAAAAATTTACGACGTTGGGTAGGGGTTAAAGCATTCCACTTTTCGAGAGTAATCCAACTCAAATCAGGCGATCGCTTGGCTCCATTGGGTAACTGAAACCCCGTCGAAGAATCAAAGGCTTTGCCTAGTCGTTTTTCTCGATTCCATAACCAAAATTGGCCACCTAATTCAAAATTACGATTACCTGTTTCACCGCCCGTTGGTGACATAATTAATAATTCTCCCGTTGCAGTTAATTCAAATTTACTGTCTCGATTAGCAGAGATCAACTCTTCAAATTGCTCATCATTTAATTTGAGATTTCTAGGAAGATTGATCGCAATAGTTTCCATAATTAATTTTCCTTTTATTGGGCGTACGTCTTATGTCACTGCGGAATTTTCTTGAGGATATTTGCAACGTTTTGAGTTTAAGTTAAGTAGGTAGGCGCGATTAATTTTTTAGAGAATCGAGTCACAGCAAGGCTTTCAAGGTAATCTATTTTACATTTAAATCCACCCACCTACTTAGTCTTATGTCGATCAACTTAAAACTTTAAAATCAAACAGAGTCAAGTAATCGAAAGCTTAACTCTGTTTAATATCGATATTGGTTTAACCTTACATTAATTTGAGATTGGGATAGGCCGCTAAAATATCGTCTGTGGTAAGGGTATCTCCTTCCGCTTGGGGTGTCCACAGCACTTCAATCGCTAATAGGCGATCGCTACCGATGGCACCGACTTGTTGTAACACCTGACGCATTTCAACGGAATCATTGACGGCGGACAATTCAGAGCGACCGAGAGAAGCAATCACTAGGGTAACTAGAATATAATCCCCTGAAGAGTCTAGAGTATTCGCTAATTCCCCCGCTTTAACCGCAATTAAGTCCGTAGAAGCGTCCTGACGAAGCTGATTATTGACATTACTCAGGGTTTCTGAGGTGAATTTACTGCGTTCGCCGAGGGCTAATTGATTAAATTTAGCTTCTGCCATTGAAAGAGGAGCGACTTGCGATTCCGTTGAACCATAGACCCAATATTCAGGATGGCGTAGGAGGGATAGGGTGACTTCCTGTAGGAGCATGGCACGACCTTCGGGGGTTCCCGTATCGGCGGATAATCCTAATTCATTTAATTCTCGTTGCAATTCACGGGCCGTTGCCAGTAAACCGACTTGAATTTTACCCACGCTCACAGGGGGATTATCGGATTCAAGTTCCCCTTGACCGCCGCCACTGCCAGCATTTCGGACAGCACTCATCACAAAATTAGCGATCGCGAACACAATCAAAATACTAAAAAGACTACCAAAGCCGCCCCCAAAACCCAAAAAGGGAATAATAAAGGGAAATCCCATGCCGCCGCTAAGACCGCCACCTGAACGACTAGGCGCACTTAAACCCCGACTGGGGGCGCGGAAAGATCCTCCTCCCATGCGTCCACCACTCCGAGCGGCTAAGGATTCATGGACATTGCTCAATAACAAGATTCCAATCAATCCCGTGAGGAGAACAGGCTTTAAAAGAAATTGAATTTTGGGTAAATAGTGTTTCAACATAAAAATTCTACTCTAGAAGTCTTTATTTCTTAATTTAACGAGATTTAGGGCTAATGATCAGATTTAACCCAAGATTCTTCTCTGATTACTAGATCGATAGAATCTTTAGAAAATCTTGCTACTCTCAGCCTAGCGCATCTCTTGTTTCAACTGCTAGGGAGGTTTTCACGACCTTTTCCTATTAACCGTTGCCCATAGGAGTAACAAGATAGTGTTCTGAATCAGTGAAATGAGTAATAATAGATAAATGTAAAGCTCAAAAATTAGTCTGCCATGCTATTCAATTTGATTGTTTGTCTAAGTGGATGTGACCTCTAGTTGATGAACCCACATTCCGCAGGTTGGATCAGCAAAGTAAATAATATTTTTGGCAAGAGAAACCCAGGAAAGACAGAATATGTCTTGCTGTAAAATTTTCGTTAATTACATCTGACGCGCTCTCGAAAGCCCCATCGTACCGTTTCGCAGGATAATCTATCAACGAATTATTTACAGGTGGA
>JBEIFD010000212.1:0-6691 GCA_040382535.1 Merismopediaceae cyanobacterium | reverse complement strand
ATGTTCTCCATTTTTCGGGATTATGAGTGTGTCTAAAATAGCTTTGTCAGATGAAATGAGAAATACTGAAGAAACGAGACTAGGGTTGATCAAAACTTATCTAGCTTAGAGGGGATTATCATCGATTTTTTAGAAAAATCCCCTAACTTTTCGATACGAGCATCTATCGTTAGAGGGGTTATTCGTCAAGCCTAGTTGACAAAAGTTTACAAACTGGCTATGATGTTTAGCATAGGTCATAAGAAAGCCAAATTTATTTAAATATCCTTATAGCAGTATTGCTGGGGTTAAGTTGTTTCGGCATCTTCCATTGACATTGAGTTCTCCTAGATATGCCTCGGTAAAGTCGCCGAGGTTTTTTGTGGGAAAAAATAGCACCTGGGATCGATTCCTGTTAATTTGATACATAGCTAAAATTTTTGAAAGACTGAATATAACGCGATCTTTGTACTCTGCCCTGATCGCGAATTCTAGATTATCTACCAAATAAGCCGTGACCTACGCCATTGATTTTGGGACAAGCAACACCGTCATCGCCCGTTGGAATGCCGCAACAAAACAACCCGAAACCGTTAAGTTAGCAGGATTTTCCCAACAAATTATTAACAATCCGCCCCTGATTCCTAGTTTGGCCTACATTGAGAATGCCGAAACGGAAAAAATCCTAGTCGGGCAAACTGTACGCGATCGCGGCCTAGATGGAGGGAGTGATCCCCGTTTTTTCCGAGGGTTTAAGCGGGGAATTGGCACCAAAATCCAGGGATTTCTACCTGAATTAGATGGTCAGGTCATTAGCTTCGAGCAGGTAGGAAACTGGTATTTGAGCAGTCTGATCCGACAATTACAGCAGGAAAATCCAACTGATATTGAATCCCTGATTTTGACCGTTCCCGTCGATAGTTTTGAATCCTATCGTCAATGGTTGAGTCAGACTTGCAAAAACTGGTCAATTGAACAAGTGAGGATGTTGGATGAACCCACCGCCGCCGCCCTGGGTTATGACGCGATCGCTGCTGATATTTTGTTAGTAATGGATTTTGGAGGAGGAACCGTTGATTTTTCCCTAGTACAACTGAACGCAGACAATCGCAAAAGTAAAAGCCAGGGATTTTTATTAAAATTAGGCGACAAATTTTTAGGAAATAGTTCGGGACAAAAGACGAAAATTGCCCGTGTGTTAGCCAAAGCGGGAGCAAATTTAGGGGGAACGGATTTAGATCATTGGATTGCCGATTATTTTGTCGATACGTTACCAAAATCAGCTTTAGCAACTCGTTTAGCCGAACGTTTAAAAATTCAATTATCTTCCCAATCGGTGGCAACGGAAGTTTATTTCAATGACCAAACCTTTGATAGCTACGAATTAAGTCTAGATCAGGCGAGTTTCAAGCAAATTCTAGAAGATCATCATTTTTTTGCCCAACTGGATGAACTCATGACCCAGGTATTGCAACAGGGCAGACGCAATGGGATTGAAGTCGGTGATATTGATGGGGTGTTGTTGGTCGGAGGAACCAGTCAAATTCCTGCGGTGCAAGCCTGGATTAGTCAGTATTTTGATCAGACTAAAATTCGCTCGGATCGTCCCTTTGAAGCGATCGCCCAGGGAGCATTACAAATCAGTCAAGGGATAGAAGTCAAAGATTTTCTTTATCATAGTTACGGTATTCGTTATTGGAATCGACGGCAAAATGTCCACAGTTGGCATCCTCTCATTCCGTCGGGGCAAGCCTATCCAATGACGACTCCGATTGAGCTAACCTTGGGAGCTTCTTTAGAAAATCAACCCAGTATTGAGTTGATTCTGGGGGAATTGGGGACAAATACGGGAGCAACAGAAGTCTATTTTGAGGGAGATCGCCTTTTGACTCGTTCCTTGGATCGGGAGCAAGTTGCGGTGCAAACCCTTAATGATCAAGCTCCGAGCATTGCAAAATTAACGCCCCTCGGTTATCCAGGCAGCGATCGCATTAAAGTCCAGTTTTGGATTGATGATCAACGTTTTTTACGAATTACCGTTGAAGATTTGTTGACTCAACAGACCTTATTAGCCAATCAAATCGTCACCCAATTAAGTTGATTTTTTGCGATTAATTTAAAGCAGATTGCGTTGTGATGACAGATAAAATATTTGTAGGGACATAATATATTATGTCCTTATCCTGTATGGGGTTTAACCACAAAGGGCTGTAAATTTCTGACCTAATTTTGAGTCTGCTCGATAGGAACAGGACGCTGGGGTTTATCCGTTAATCCTAGTTTCTGAATGATCTGGACTAATCCAAAAGCAACGACAATGCCAATCATCAATCCACTCCCCATTAAAATCAAAAACCATTTTCGGGCTTGATTTTGGGCGGCGATTCTTCGTTTGTAGGGAATATCTGAAAAGTCTTTGTCTTGCGATCGGGAGGATGCAAAATCGTTGTTTTGTCCGTTGGGTGGTGGGAAGAAGTTCATAGTTGATCCTCAAATTATCCCTATATTAGCGAACTTTCGGCGATCACATTCCGACAACATTTTTAAACAGGCGATCGCCCTAGTTTTATCAGAATTAATGATTTTATTCGCTCTTTCTCCCATCGTTGCTCACTAAAACACCATCTTCCATATAAATAATACGGTCTGCAATATCTAAAATGCGGTTGTCATGGGTCACCATCAAAATCGTACAACCCTGTTCTTTCGCCAATTTTTGCATTAAATTTACCACATCCCGCCCCGATTTACTATCCAAAGCCGCAGTGGGTTCATCGGCCAACACAACCCTCGGATGACTTACCAAGGCTCTGGCGATCGCGACTCGTTGTTTTTGACCCCCCGAAAGACCTGTTGGATAGTAATGAATACGTTCTCCCAATCCAACCGCTTCTAACATTTGAGTTGCCCGTTCATAGCGTTCTGTCGGAGAAATGTTTGAATGAAGTTGCAGAGACATTTGCACATTTTGTAAAGCCGTTAAACTTTTGAGTAAATTATGAGCCTGAAAAATATAACCAATTTTCCGACGAGCTTGGATTAATTGCTCCTGATTCGCGCCCAATAACTCTTGATTGAGTAATTTTAAACTGCCTTCCTGGGGAGAACGTAGCCCACAAATCAGGGTTAATAAAGTCGTTTTTCCTGAACCCGATGGCCCTGTCATCAAAACAACTTCCCCAGGATAAATATCTAAATTAATATCAAAAAGAGCTTGTTTTTTTAAGGAGCCTTGACCAAAATAGTGATTGAGATTTCTAACAGAAATAACAGGTTGATCTTCAAGACGGGGAGTTTGATTAGATAACGTAAGAGTTTGCATAAATTTTGAATGATAAGGTTTAAAATAATATCAAATCTGCGTTTTAAAATAGTCTTAAAATTTGGTAGGGGTTTGGTTACCAAATCCATAAAATAAAAATCTTAAAAAATGTCAGCAGGATCGGCAGAACGCAATTTTTTAGTGGCAATTGCACCTGAAATGGTACACATAATCATTGTTAAAATTAAAACGGTAATCGCTCGACTGACGGTCATAAATAGGGGTAAATTCGTGGCATTGCGAGTCAAGGCATACAAACCAAAGGCGATCGCTGAACCAGGGAGAAAACCGAGGAGAGCTAAAATTAGAGCTTCTTGAAAAACGACGATTAATAAATAGGAATTGCGATAACCCATCGCCTTGAGGGTGGCATATTCAGCTAAATGATCCGCCACATCACTAGATAAAATTTGATAAACAATGACAACTCCTACCACAAAACCGATCGCTGTTCCCATTGTGAAAATAAAACCAATAGAAGTATTCTCTGACCAATAGTTTTTTTCAAATTCAATAAATTCTGCTTTTGTTAAAACCCTGACATCATTGGGCAAACTGAGTTTAAGAGCTTCCGCCATTTGTTGGGGATCAACGCCTGGTTTGAGTTTAATTAATCCTGCACTGACCTGGGAGGGATGACGACGAGCTAGAATGCGATGAAAATTCAAATCACTGGTGATCACATTCCCATCGGCTGCAAAAGAAGCTCCCGAAAGAAATAATCCTTTGATATTAATTTTTCGTTCCTGAATTTCGGTAGAAATTGTTTTTCCCTGTTCCAAATTGATTAATGTTGTTGCATAATTTCCCCGCGAACCTCGATCAAAAAGAAAAACATCAGGCATTTTTAACTTTTCTAAATTTTGCTCTACTTCGGGAATGAGAAAAGCAGATTTTTCTGGTTTAAATCCTAATAACAAAACGGAAGTTTTAAGATTAGTTTGGGGATTTTTCCAATCTACAAAGTCAGTGTAAAGAGGTTCAGCACTAGCCACGCCTTCAAAGCTTAAAGCTTGATATAATCTTCGTCGTGGAAAAGTATCTAAACTAACAATATTTCTTCCCTGGGGACTAATTAAAAGTAAATCGGCATTAATTGTTTGGTGTAATTGAGTATTACTATCATAAAGTGCAGTTTGAAAACCCAATTGAATAAACATCAACATATCCGCAAAAGCGATTCCTGCCATTGCAACAAGTAAACGACTTTTTTCTCGACTCAGTTGCAACCAAGCCAAAGGAATTTCACGAGTTTTAGGTATTTTTTTCATGGCTATTTTTCTATTCGCAAATTTCAATATAGTAGGGGCAAATTGCGTTCGACCTTGAATTTAAAATTTAATATCGATCGCAACGGTTACTTCGAGATTTGTAAAAGCTTGAACTTTAAGACTACTGGGAGGATCAAGTTGAATTTTAACTTCCACAATTCGAGCATCGGTGGCGGCAGTGGGATCAGTATTTAAAACATTATTTTTGTAAATTTGTAGCCCAATTTCTTTAACTTTTCCCGTTGCCTCTCCCGTAAAAGCACCGCTAGTAATAATCGCTTTTTGTCCGATTTTTAGCCGTTTAACATCGGTTTCATAGACTTCAGCGACTGCCACCATCTGATTGGTTTGTCCCAGTTCGACAATACCGTTATTGCCCACAATTTCTCCGTCCCAGGTATGGATTTTTAACACCTGTCCATCCCTCGGCGATCGCACATAGGCAAGGGCTAATTCGGCTTGGGCTTTTTTGACCGAGGCTATCGCAGAATTCACTTCAGCTTGGGCTGCTTGCACATCCACAGGACGAACTTCAGCAACTTTATTTAAAGTCGAACGAGCCTCATTGATTTGTTGCTGACCTGTTGTTTCAATGCGTTCTAGGGCGGCCTTGGCTTCTTTAATTTGTTGCCGAGTCGTGCGCTCTGTCCGTTCTAAATTGGCTTTGGCTTCGGCTAACTGTTGACGACTGGTTTCTAGATTTAACCCCTTACTGTCATAAATAGAGGCAGAAACGGCTCCTTCCTTGCTTAATTGTTGATAGCGTTGATATTCTGCTTTAGCATTGGCTAATTCGGCTTCTAATTTACGAATACTCGCTTTTTGAGAGGCGATATCCCCCGTTAATTGAGCCTCTAAGCGATCAATGGTTGCCTGTTGGGTCTGACGATCGCCGTTTAACTGAGCTTCTATGCGTTGAATCGTGGATTGTTGCGCCCCAATTTCCCCCGTTTTGGCTCCTGCTTTCACCTGTGCCAACTTGGATTGATTGACTTTTACCTGCTCCTTGGCCTGTTCTAATTCTGCCTGTAGGCGATCGCGACTATCGAGAACCACGATAACTTGACCTTTTTTGACTAAATCTCCCTGTTTAACCAAAAGTTGAGCGACCCGACTGCCACTCGTTGAAGCGGCAATTTTAATCACTTCTCCCTGGGGTTCCAAACGCCCTAATGCCGTCACAGACTTGGCTACAATGGGTTTAGCCACAGGAACAGGTTCGGGTGTTTTTGCTTGGGTAAATCCGTAACCAATTAAGCCAATTACCGCGATCGCGCCTATTCCAATTATCATAATCATCCGTCGTCCTGTAGCGTTAGGAACGGTCGTATTGACTGATTTTGCGGGCTTTTCCAGAGTCTGCATCGATAAAAACCTCCAAGGGGAAATGAGGGTCAGTTAATCTGTCGGATGATGACTATGCAAAAAAATGAATATAAACTTTGCATAATAAGAATGTATAGTAAACAAATTGTATATGTCAAGGAGAAAATTGAATGGCGTTACCCCAGGCTCTTTTGGCCTCTCTGTTGGTAGATGGGCCCTGTAGCGGTTATGACATGGTGAAGCGGTTTGATGAAAAAATCAGTTGTTATTGGATGGCTTCCCATCAACAGGTTTATAAAACCCTACGGGAACTGGAAAACGCAGGTTGGGTAAGCTCCGAAACCATCACGCAAACCAGTCGTCCCAACAAAAATATCTACAGTATTACTGCCCTGGGTAAAGAAAACTTAGCCCATTGGGTACTCACGCCCAGTGAACCGACAACGATCCGCGAAGATTTGATGATCAAAACCCAGGTTGGTTTTCTGGTTCCCCGTCCCGCTATTTTGGATGAATTAAAGCGTCGTCATCAAATTCACCTGGAAAACTTAGCCGTTCTTAAAACGATTGAAAAAGAAGAATTTGGCAAGATAGAAACTCTTTCTCTAGCCAAAAAATTCCACTATTTAACTCTGCGTCGAGGCATTCTTTTTGAAGCTGATTGGGTGCTGTGGTGTGAAGAAGCGATTGAAATGATTGAAAGCGATCGGGAAGAAAATCCATAATTGGCAGATTTAATTAAGTATTGTAACCTGATCGAAAAAATTTGATACCCGACTTTTTCCGACTTTTT
>JBEIFD010000211.1:0-6717 GCA_040382535.1 Merismopediaceae cyanobacterium | reverse complement strand
ATTACGAAAAGCTTAGTGAGTTATCTTAGTCATTAAACCTTGAGAGAAAAGTTTATGGCAAACATCCGTTTAGCAAAGTGGCAATGGTTTATTCTGATTTTACCGATCGCGAGTATCGTAATTTTTCTTCTGGTTGCTGCGTCCTGGCAGATCCATACTTGGGGAATAAGCTGGATTTGGGCGATTTTTACCTTCGTTTTTGTTGGTTGGCGATGGTTATTAGTTAAATGGTCAAAACCTGCGGTTAATCAATTAGAAACGGTCTTAACGGAAATTCAACAGGAATTAATGGTTGATCCCGCCGAAGAAGGTGAAATCAGTCCTAAACGCGATCGCCTAACCCAACTGGAAACAAATTTACAAACTATTCTAGAAAAAGCTCAACAAGACCGACCGATTTGGGAAGATTGGCCGACTTTTTGGGGCCGTTGCCAGGAGGTAATCGTTGCCGTCGCCCATCATTACCATCCCGAAGTGAAATATCCCCTGCTCAATATTTACATACCCCAGGCCTACGGACTAATGCGGGGAACGGTGGATGATTTAGACCAATGGATGCAGAAATTATCGCCCACCCTCAATCAAGTTACTATCGGTCAAGCCTATCAATCCTACGAGGTTTACCAACGCTTAGAACCGTCGTTGCGTAAATTGTGGAAAGTCTGGAATTGGGCCCAGTGGCTCCTCAATCCTGCCGCCGCGATCGCCAATCAAGCCAGTAAACGCACTAACGCCGAAGCCAGTCAGCAATTGTTAGTCAATTTGATGCAACTGCTCCGAGAAGCGGCCCTCAGAAATCTTTCGCGTCAGGCGATCGCGCTTTATAGTGGCAACACCTTACCCCCCGAAATTTTCGCTACGCCCCAGGCAACCCTAGCCAAAGCCGAAACCCAAACCCTCAAACAACTTTTATTAGAAGCCGAATCGCCTGAAATCGTCCAAGCCAAACCCCTGAATATTTTGCTCGTCGGTCGAACGGGTGCAGGGAAAAGCAGTTTAATTAATACGCTTTTTCAAGCGCAATTAGCGGTCATTGACTTGTTGCCCAGCACAAAGGCAGTGCAGGAATATCAATGGCAAACCGATGATGGTCAAACCTTAACGCTGTGGGATACGCCAGGCTACGAGCAGACTGAGCGGTCAGACCTACGGGAACAGGTCTTAGATTATGCCAGCACCGCCGATCTGTTGTTATTAATTAATCCCGCCCTCGATCCTGCTTTACAGATGGATGCGGATTTTTTGCGCGATATGGCTCAACAAGTTCCCGATTTACCGACGCTGGTTTTAGTGAGTCAAGTCGATCGCCTGCGTCCGTTTCGGGAATGGAATCCGCCCTACAACTGGCAATCGGGAGAACAGCCCAAGGAAAAATCCATTCGAGAAGCTGTCACCTATCGGGTTGAACAATTAGGGGATTATTCCCAGTTTTTCTTGCCTGTGGTGATGGGTGATCCGAGTGTTAACCGAAATTCCTGGGGAATCGATGCGTTATCCGTTGCCCTCCTAGAAGCGATCGCACCTGCCAAACAATTACGACTAGCCCGCTTTTTGCAAAACCTAGAAGCCCGAACTTTAGCGGCGGCCAAAATCATCGATCATTATGTTTTCCAAATGGGAACAACCCAAGGATTAACCGCTTTATTAAAAAGTCCCGTTTTGCAGTTTATTTCAACCCTTTCCACAGGTTCCCCGACCCTCGCCTATTTACTCGCCGAAAAAATTCCCATTGAACAATTGCCCCTCGTGATCGGCAAATTACAAATGGCCTACGATTTATTTTCCCTATTTAATAGCGATCGTGAGCAAGAACTCAATTTTGATCTGCTCAAGCTTTGGCCCCTGTTATTAGAAAATGACACCACCAGCGATCGCAATGCCTGGGCTTTTGGTCATGCTTTAGTGGAATACTGGACACAATCTTTAACGCCTGCGCAATTAGAAGCCAAATTTAAGTCTTATCTGCAATTTACCTAGAAAAAATCTCTATAATGACAAATTTAATTAGCTTACATATTACAGCAAATGTTGGTCTAAGTTAAAAGAAATTATTCGTTCTGCTAAAGCTCGAACAATCGAGGCTCTTGACGAAGCTATTACTAATGCAATCAATTCTATTACTGATGAAAATGCTCTTAATTGGTTCAAACATTGTGGTCTCTACTTTGAGCCTTTGAGATAGCTTTTTCGTAGTGCGTTTGATCGGAAATTGCTGTAATGGGTTAACTATTCCGAATAGATAGTGCGGTGGCTAAAACTAACGCTCCTTTTTTCATTTGTTCAATATCTTCCTCTAACCAAGAGCGAGACCCCTGACAATGATGGGCAACTAACAATCCCCATAGACCACGCTGGGTCAAAATCGGAACCACGAGATTCGCCCTCACTTGGAGATCACGCAAAAAATCGCGATGACAAGAACTAATCGGTTCAATCTCTATATCCGCGATCGCCCTTACTCGACCCGCTAAATAGGTTGCCGCATATTCATCGGTAAAACATTGATGAGGCCCAGTTGATCCAGAGATTGATAAATCCTGATTGCTCAGAGATTCCACCGTGACTTGTCCTTCCCACTGAACATAAAAATAGTAAAGTAATACCCGATCAACCTGAAGCTCTTGTCGAATCTGATCGGCAGTGCTTTGAACCAAATGATCGCGGTACATTTTTTGGTTTAGGCGTTGCAAAATATCACGAAAACCGTTAGCTTCCATATTGGAATTTTTAGAAGAAATATCTGAGTCAAAGGAAGGAGACATAAAGGAACAAATCTCGGCGAAGCAAATGCTTAGGGTTTATCGGTAGCCTGGAACAGTATAAAATTTTTTCAACGTCCCTGTCTCATCCATAGGAATATTGATAGTGTCCTGAATTGGTAAAGAAGATAAGCTGTTACGAATTTATATTGCATAATGATTTTGCTGAAAGTCTTTTAAAAAGGGGCTTAAGCTCCTTGCTTGTATGTGTTTTATATAATTAACAGCTTACTTCCTTATGAATATAGTGAGTGTGTTTCAAAAAGAGGATCAACCCGTTGGAAACATTACTTTTATCTCGTTGCGAGGAAATGTTCCTGATTATCTTGCCAAATTTGTTCGAGAAACTGACGTAATTTTTGTTTAGAACTAGGATTAGGTTCCTTTGTTTCATCTAGGGTTTCTAATTGGCCAATGAGAGGAATGACTTCCGTATCCAAAGCAGGGCGAAACAGGGCTAAGGGATAGGCAACATCGGAGGTAAATCTCAAATCTAGTAATTCCTTAGCTTCTAAAAAATTATCTACGGTTCCCACCACTCGCGGAAAAACAGCCAGCAGGAGAGGACGCATCCAGCATAGATTTTTAGATTCAATAACTTGGATCACTTCACCGTAGAGATAACTCTGGGCATTTTCTAAACAGACAATTTGATGGGGCGCAAACGATGGCAAAAAATCATTAATCATGGAATGCAACCTTTAAAAACTAAACTTCATTAGGTAACATTTCCCGAAAACGAACTTCGTCTCGGTGGGGATCGGCTCGACTCACCTGGATTGATAGGCGATCGCCGAGGGAAACAGGACGATCAAAGCGATGGGTCAACTCTAATCCCAACTCTTCAAACAAAAGAACCCCTAAACCTTCATCTTCCCGTAACCAACGCAAAACCAGACATTGCCAGACCTGATCCGCATTGCGTCGCAAATATTCTAATCCCCAATAACGATTCGTTTGTCTTTCCACCGCCGTCGCTTCCTGGGAAGAAAGGGTAACACTATACAAAATTTGCTGAATTTGATCCGCAGGAAAAGGCAATTCATCACCACGCAGATGGGCTTTGAGTTGAAAATGGGTTAATAAATCCGTATAACGACGAATGGGAGACGTAACCTGAGTGTAAGTATCTAAGCCCAAACTGGCATGGCGATAGGGCGTAATACTAATTTCACTACGGGGCATACAACGGCGCACTGCACAGGCTCGCACAGGGCCAGGCGGCAATAAGAGTAATTCTTCTTCGGGCGGTAATTCGGGCTGGGGTTGACCGCGAAAAGGAACTGGTAAACTATGGGTTTGGCAATATCGTCCTGCCACTTCTCCCGCTAAAATCATCATTTCTGCGACAAGTAACCGTGAAACAGATGCTTCTAATACTTGAATAACGACTTCTTCTTCGGCATTAACCTTAATAATCGCCTCTGGCATCTTGATATTTATCGCTCCCTCGGATTTACGCCAGTTTTTGCGTTGGGAAGCGGCTTTGGCTAAAATTTCAATTTCCTTTTCATCCTGAATTTTCATCACAATCATCTCATCCACGTCTTCGTAGGTCAAACGATAGGTGGGTTTGATCAAACTGGCATGAATGGTGTAATCCTGAACTTCTCCTAATTCGCCTAAAATTACGCCAAACCTGAGGGAAGGGCAGAGTTTACCCTGAATTAAACTCATCGGCCCCGTTGCCAGTTCGGGGGGAAACATGGAAATCATTCCCGTCGGTAAATATAAACTGGTACTGCGTTTACGGGCTTCTAAATCCAGTTCATCATTGGGAATCATCAAACGAGTGGGATCGGCGATGTGAAT
This sequence comes from Merismopediaceae cyanobacterium, assembly GCA_040382535.1. Taxonomy (GTDB): domain Bacteria; phylum Cyanobacteriota; class Cyanobacteriia; order Cyanobacteriales; family Microcystaceae; genus Snowella. The sequence continues at coordinate 2,146 of JBEIFD010000211.1, read as the reverse complement.
CCAAAGCCGCTCTCTGCCGTCGGGTAAAATTTCTACACTAAGACCGTCATCAATTTCCTGGGTACTTTCGTCGTCAATGGTATAAACCTTGAGGTGTGTTAGGTCTAGACGATTTTCATCAAGATCAGGTGGGGGCGAGTGTAGATAGGATTGAAACACGTCAAGCACCTTTTTGGGAAATTGGAGGGGGTAAGCACTGCGGCGGAGAAAGAGATTTTCATGATATTTCCACAGGCCGAGTTTAACTAATAGTTCAAAGGCTGATTCGGGAGTGGGATGACGATCGATTAAACTCAGTAAATCCTGGGCATTGCGGGAATTTAGTTCGGGTTGCAAGACATAGCGTTCCAAGGATTCCAAACGAAGGCGATCGCTATCCGTCCATTCTACCGTTTCTCCTGCGATCACTTGATGTAAACGGGCTAAAAATCCTTCTTTCTCTTGCTGACGTTGTTTTTCGACGGCAATCTGGTGTTGAATTTCCTGGACTTGACTGGGGGAACGGGGTTCGTAGTTATCTCCCTTATTTTTAAAAAAGATCTTATCTTCTGCCAGTAAGCTATGGGCGGCATAACAGAGAACAGGACTTTTTTCAGAAAAAAGCAATTGGGCCATCTCAGGGGGAGTCACTGCCGCATTATCTTCAACCAAAATTTCCCAAGCCACTTCCAAACTGGAGGGATCAAGGTAGGGCTGGATTTTTTCTAAAAAAGGGCCAATATCTTTCGGTTGGTAAGGGCCGCCATCAATTTCGTATTCTACGCGCTGGAGACGGATTTTATGGGATTGTCCGCCTTGATCGATCGCAATCCAATCTTTTTTTCCCTCTGGGCGATCCATTACCGCAAGACGACGTTCTCCTTGTAGCCTAAATTCGATTAACTTTCCTTTTTCCACTGCGGGTGACTCTAACTTCTCTTTAACATTAATATATCGATTATAAACAGGACTGGCTCATTCTTTTGTTTTAATCAGCAAAAAAACAGGCGATCGCAAAAGCAAGCCGTTTAATGGGATGGATTGCCCTTCAATCATTAAAATTAAATATCTTCTTCTTGCTCCTGACGGCTCACACTAGGAGACGCATTATAAAGCGCGTCTAACTGTTGACGAGCATCTTCCACATTCACCGATCGCATCACTAACAAGGGTTCATTAATGCGATCGCCATTCTCATCAAATAACTCAGGATGATAACTTTTTTGTCCCAGCATACTATTTCGGTAGTTTCCATTGCCTTGGGGATAATAGGCGCGTTGGGTTCCCATGCTCACCGTAATCAGACTACGAATGAGATTACTTACCGCAAGAAAGGCAATAATCGTAAAGGCTAAAATATAAAGTAAATGCAACACCTGAATTGGCTCCGTCAAAAGGGCATGGAAAAGAAAAAATTTGAGATAAAAACGTTCAAACGATGATGGTCAGGAACAAAGCTGAATTGTCCAACAGAAAAAGAAGGAAACACGAAAAGGCTTTTGCAAACTCCCTATCACTAGCTTAACAAGAATTTAGGGAATGCTAGAAGTTGCCTTAGAGATTGTTTTTTTGTTTGTGCTGACGAAAACGTGTCGAAACCTGCCAACATTCCGTCACCAGTTGATGCCAGACCATGAGCATCGCCATATCCACCCCAACTTGTTCATCCATCGCTTCAAAGAGCATTTTGGCCGACAAGACCTCTTGCTGGGCCTGCCTAACGCGCCCTAGTAGGTGGGTTTGTTCTTCCTGAGAAAAAAAAGGGATTAACTCGCTTTCCAATAGAGTTATCGCACGAGAGAACCAATACTGAAAATCTCCCAAAAGAGGTTCGAGAAGGGTTTTCAGCAATTCTTGCTCGGTGGGGTGGAAATTAGACATAGTTTTATTTTTAACTGATTACTCTCATCCTATCTTAATTTTAGTTACATTTCTTAATATTTTAAGATGAGGTATCTTTTCTTGAATGAATTGCCCTAATTTTCTGACCAGCTACTACGCCAGGCATTTTTGGCTTCAACCGTTAGATATTCCCGCTTCAACTGACGATAGTGTTTGCGAAGTTTACCTAGCCTTTCTAAAAAATCTCGTAATTGTTTACGGGCATGGCTTAAATTGGGGTCACCAAATTCAATTTCGGCTAATCGTAAATGGATGGCCGTAATTT